>CALAKE010000001.1 GCA_937922775.1 uncultured bacterium
TTCACCGAGGAGGAGCTCGATGAGATGGCGGCGATCCCCTTGCCCGGCGCCGGCTCTGAGGAGGGCCGGAGAAGAAGATCACGCGGCGAAGGCCTGACGCGCGAGCAGAAGTTCGACTTCGTGTTCGCCGAGGGCGCTTTGGCCGTCGTCCGCCCTGATGGGCGAGATGGCTTCGGATACGGTCTGGTCGACGCGGCGGTCAACGGCTATGCCATGGAGAGACGCCAGTGGGAGGCCGACGCCCCGCCACCAGTCACTGAAGTTGTCGTCGCGGTCGAACACTACAACCGTATGGTTCGCATCCTGGAGAAGGGCGTGCCGGTCGAGATGGAGCTCGAGATACGTGCGGAGTTCATTGCCGGCGAGCCGGTCGACTTCAACGTCATCGCAGAGATCCCCGGCTCGGACCTGGCGCACGAAATCGTCATTATCGGCGCGCACCTGCAATCGGAGCCTGTCGGTACCGGCGCCATCGACAACGCATCTGGTGTGGTCGCGGTCATGGAGGCCGCGCGCGTCTTGAAGGCGATCGCCGCGGAGCCGCGGCGGACCGTTCGTGTCGGCCTCTGGGGCGGCCACGAGATGGGTGTGGTCGGCAACCGCAGCCACGTCGCTGACAACTTCGCGGATGTGGAAACGCGGGAATACAAGAACGATTACGACAATCTCTCGGCGTACTTCAATCTGGACATCGGCACCGGCAGGATCATCGGTGTCTCGATCATGGGCAGCGAGGAGCTCCGCGGGATCTTCTCGGATTGGATGAAGCCGCTTCGCAACCTCGGCTTCACTCACCTGTTCACCGACGGCATGGAGCATGAGGCCTACGAGGAGGTCGGCCTGCCCGGCTTCTACTTCGACCACGACCGTAGGCTCATCGACGACATGAACTCCCACACGAACATGGACGTATACGATCGCCTGATCGAGGACGGCCTGATCCAGGCCTCAGTGGTGCTGGCCACGTTCGCGTACCATGCAGCCATGCGGGACGAAAAGCTCCCCCGTCCTCATCCACGACCATGGTGAAGCACCGTAGGCCCGGCTCCTTTGAGAGGATGAGCGAAATGAAGAGGAAGGGTAACGAGGGGCAACCAAAAGCCACCAACCTGACACGACGAACCTTTGTGGCCGGCTCTGCGGCAGCGGCGGGATTGACCATTGTTCCCCGCACAGTGCTTGGCGGCCTCGTGCGCCCAGCGCCGTCGGAGAGGATCAACGTCGCCGTCATCGGCACCGGCGACATGGGCATGGGCGACCTCAACAACCTCATACGTCTCGACGACGTCGAGATCGTCGCCGTCTGTGACGTCGCCAAGGTCGTCGACTACAGCAGACGGGAGTTCGGCGGTGTCGCAGGATTGGACTTCGCACTCGAGACCGTCAAGCGGTACAACGCCGAGCAGGCCAAGTCGGGCAGCAGCAGCGGTTGTGCCGGCTACGAGGACTTCCGAGAGATGTTCGAGATGGAAGGTGACATCGACGCTGTCGTCGTGGCCACCCCCGATCACGTCCATGCGGCGGCGTGTTTGGCAGCCCTCAGCCGCGGCAAGCACGTCTATTGTGAAAAGCCGTTGACCCATTCCGTGTATGAGACGCGCATGGTCACCGAGGCGGCCCGCAAGGCGGGCGTTGCGACCCAAATGGGCAACCAAGGCAACTCGGGTGAGGGCATACGCCTGGCCGTGGAGTGGATACGTGATGGGGCGATCGGCCCCGTGCGCGAAGTTCACGCCTACTCGAGTAGCGGCAAGCTGGCGTGGACGAATCTCAGAGGTCGACCCGAGGAAGCACAGCCGGTGCGAGAGGGGCTCAATTGGGACCTATGGCTCGGCCCTGCTCCCGAGCGGCCATATCACTCGGAATACGAACCCTACAACTGGCGCGCCTATTGGGATTTCGGCACCGGTGCTATCGGTGACATGGCCTGCCACAACATCGACCCGGCTGTCTGGGCACTGGACCTGGGCGCTCCGTCCACCGTCGAGGCCAGCGCCACTGAATTCAACGACGACCTGGTGCCCGCGGGCGGCATCTACACGTACGAGTTCCCCGCGCGAGGCGACATGCCCCCCGTAACGCTCAAGTGGTACGACGGTGGAATCATGCCGCCGCGGCCGAAAGAGCTCGAGGCAGGCCGCCGTTTCAGCGACGAGGGCATCTACTTCGTCGGCGATGACGGTGTGCTCCTGATGGGCGGCTGGTCCGAGTCACCCCGCCTCATTCCCGAATCCAGGATGCGAGCCTACGAGCGACCGCCGGAGACGATCCCCCGCGTAGAGGGCCACCACAGCTCCTGGATCGACGCCTGCAGCGGCGGTGACAAAACCAGCTCCAATTTCGACTATGCCGGGCCGCTTACCGAGCTGGTGCTTCTCGGTAACGTCGCCCTGCGAACGGGCAAGAGGATCCACTGGGACAGTAAGAACCTGAGAGCCACCAATGCACCCGAGGCGGACAAGTACATCCGGCCGGCGTTCAGAGACGGCTACGGGCTGTAGGCATCCAGGGCAGGAAGACCAGAACCCTAGACCAGGGTGGAAGAAGGCGGAGGGAGAACAACGCTGCGCGTTCCGCCGGTCCACCGATGGAGGAGGATCATGAGATCGAGGATGGGCTTGATGTTCTCCGTGTCAGCGGTGATGTGCGCCATAGCGCTCTTCGGTTGTTCCGTAGGGCAAACGGCCGAGGATGTAGCGGATGACGCTGGTCAGGACGCGACTGGGGAGGTCGCATTCACGAAGCAGGTGGATGTTTTCGGGGTACCTGTCATCGCCACCAACACCACGGGCGATGACAAGCTCTTGCATGCCGCCGGCGTTCTCGCCCAGTTTCTCGACAACGATGAGGACGGTGAGCCGGACAATCCGTTGGTTTTGCAGGGGCTTCTCGACGCCAACGGCGCCATCGTCATGACGAAGTTCGGAGGGGAGACGCGCGGCATGCCGAGGGGCTCTCGCCCAAGGGGCCAGGGTCTGTATGACGAGGAAACCCACCCGGGCGGCAAGGAACAGGGCATCTTCGACGGGGCGTTGGAGGAGATCCTGCACCTGGTGACCGACCACGGATGGGGCGGAGCTTATCCGGAGGTCTTCGGTCGCGTTCCGGGAACCGAGATCACCGCCGCCATGGATATCGCTCGAGGCGGCCAATTTGACGGGCCGCCGCCTGAATACCCGGAGGGCGCCTGGTACACCTACGACGACGAGACCTGTGACTACGACTGCATGACCTCGGAGTACATCTACTGGACCTTCACCTCGCTACTCGGAGCGCAGGATTTCCCCGGGCGTCTGGATCGGATCGGGCACGAGTGGAGGCTCAACACGCCGGAGTTGCTCGAACAGGGCGACCCGGCAGCGTTCGCCATCCTGACCCGTCCGGAATACAACCTGCCAACCGTCGCCCCGGACGGGAGGTATTCGGGCATGGAGCTCACTATCGAGCCGTACAGCCACGAGTAATCGAACGCACCGACCTCGGGGCGACATTGCCCGGGAGATACGTTAGATTCGGCGAAGTTAATCGTTCACTCCGACTACGGCAGGAATCAACGACCCGGGTGGTGGACATGTTCTGCTTTCGAACCGCCGTGGCCCTCGCAGCCGTTGTCTTTCTTCTCGTTTCCCTCGGCGGCTGCGACAGCAACCCGTTCACTCCCAACGACCTGACGTACGCGGTAACCTACACCCTGACGATCACCGGGACCGAGAGCACCGTTGCGGTGCTCACTTATCGAGACGCAACAAGGATCGTCACCGTCGAGAACCCGACAAACGGGTGGGCAGTACAGCTCTCGCTGTATGGCGGCACGACCGTCGGAGCTGCCGCGCAAGGCACGGTCGAAAACGGCTCGATCGAGATCATGATGGAGGCCGTTCAGACCTCCGGTGATGGCAGGACGATCTCACAGGATTCATGCACGGCTGAGGGCTTGGCTCAGTCCTGCAACCTCACGGTGCCCGACTACACGCTGCCGAACTAGGCGCGGCGCGACTCAACCAGCCCCCGCGCTACCCGACCGAGGCGAGCCACAAAGCGATTTCGCGAGCTCACCCGGGCAGCAGGCGCAGGATGGCTACTCATCTATCCAGCGGATGGAGTCGGGCTCCGTGCGGCTGCACTCGATGCTTTCGGTCATGCCGCTGGACAACCCCGAGCAGGCGATGGTCGCGGCCGAGCCGAGGGCCTCCTCGCGCGTGGTCCCGGCCGCTATGCCGCATCCCGTTCTGCCGTTGTATGTGATGCAACTCTCGACGGTGAATGCCTGCAAATCCATGCTGTTGTAGATGATGGCCACAAACGCCGCGATGACAAAGGCCGCGATGACGATGATGAGAATGATCCGTGATTTTTGCATGATTGCTCTCCCGTTGCGGGCCTACTCTAGCAGCTGGTTGGAAGCCACTCAGCGCCGCAGGGAAAGCTATTGGCAATCGCATGGAGCCTCTCGGGAAATGGTCAACCCCGCTTGCGCGCCGGCGCTATCTGCTTCATAGCTA
>CALAKE010000002.1 GCA_937922775.1 uncultured bacterium
AGAGCTCGCCAACGCCCAGGAGGAACTCAAGACCTGGGGCGGGAAGTTGGAGCGCAGGGTCGACGAGAAAACCCAAGAGCTGCAGACGGCCCAGCAGAGGATGATTCTGATTGAGAAGATGGCCTCGCTGGGGAAGCTCGCCGCGGTGATGGCGCACGAGATCAACAACCCTCTGGCAGGTATCGCAACCTACGCTCGCTTGTTGCAGAAGAGGCTAGTCCGCACGACGATGGACCCAGACGACTTCCACGACGCGAGCCGTATCCTGAAAATGATGGAGTCGGAGTCGATTCGCTGCGGCGATATCGTGCGCAATCTCCTGCTCTTCAGTCGTGCTCCGGGCACTGGATTTGCGGCGGAGGAGATCGCACCGATCCTCGAGCGCTGCATCATGCTCGTGCAGCACAAGGCTGCGCTACAGGAGGTCAAGCTCGCCATCGAAGTGGCTGATGGGGTCCGCTCGATCGTTTGTGATGCGGGACAAATGGAACAGATGATTCTCGCCTTGGTGGTCAACGCTATCGAAGCCACCGAGGAGGATGGCAACGTCAGCGTGTCAGTGCGACACGATGTGGACGCCGGGGGAATCGTACTGACGGTCACCGATGATGGCCGCGGCATTCCACCGGAGAATCTAGCCAATATCTTCGAGCCATTCTTCAGCACCAAGGAGCAGACCTACGGGGCCGGTCTCGGTCTCGCCGTGGTTTACGGCATCGTCAACCGACATCATGGTGAGATCGACGTTGATTCGGAGCCCGGTATCGGCACGAAGTTCATCGTCCGCCTACCCGAGCGTCAGCCCACGGAGACCGAGGAGGTCGCCGATGATCTTCCGGAGATAACCTCATGACCGCCGACGAGAGCAATGCGCAGCAACCCGCGCTTCTGATAGTCGACGACGAGCCGATCGTGCAGCAGTCGCTGGCGGATTGGTTCCGTTCCGACGGCTATGACGTTGACTCGGCGGGTAGCGCCAAGGAAGCACTCCGTAAAGTGGCCGAAGGTCGATATGACATCGCCCTGGTCGATATCAAGATGCCGGGGATGGACGGCTTGGAATTGCAGTCGCGCCTGGCCGAGGTGGCACCCGACCTGACCATCATCATGATTACCGCGTTTGCGTCGGTCGACTCCGCCGTGAAAGCGCTCAAGGCCGGTGCTTACGACTACGTCACCAAGCCCTTCGATCCGGATGAGCTCTCGCACTTGGTGCGACGTGCCGTCGAGCACCGTTCTTTGCGTTCCGAGAACATCCGGCTGAAGGAAAGTCTCGAGGCCATCGCCGGATCCCCGACCATCATCGGTGCGTCGCCTGCCATGCGGCGCGTACTCGAGCTCGTAGGCGCGGTATCCGAAACCGATGCCACAGTGCTGATACGAGGAGAGTCCGGCACCGGCAAGGAGCTCGTGGCGCGGGCCGTCCACAACCAGTCTCCACGGCGATACAACCCTATGGTGGTGGTCAACTGTGGCGCTCTCGCCGAGGGCGTTCTGGAAAGCGAGCTCTTCGGTCATGAGAAAGGTGCTTTCACGGGCGCCCAGTATCGCCACAAGGGCAAGTTCGAGATGGCGGACGGTGGCACGATTTTCTTGGACGAGATCGGCGCAATAACCAAGAAAGTTCAGGTCGAGCTGTTGAGGGTGCTCGAGGACAAGGTAGTCACCCGGGTTGGCGGTCAAACCCCAATACCGATCGATTTCCGCGTTATCGCTGCCACCAATCAAGATCTCGAGGCGATGGTCGAGGCCGATGATTTCCGCGAGGATCTCTTCTGGCGAATCAACGTCTTCACCATCGAGATTCCTCCGCTGCGCGAGCGCTCCGGCGACATTCCGTTGCTTGCCGAGCACTTCCTCGGGCAGTTTTGCCTAGCCATGAACCGGCGCGCCTCGACCATCACCCCGGAGGCCATTGAAGTGCTTTCCGCTTACTCGTGGCCAGGAAACGTGCGCGAGCTCGAGAACGCCATTGAGCGCGCCATCGTAGTCGGCAAAGAGTGTGTGGTCCACAGCGAGGACCTTCCCGTGCGGGTCAGTGGTGGTGCAGACCGAGAGGTGCCCGGAAGCTCCCTGGCCGATATCGAGAGGACCCACATTCACAACACGCTCGTGGGCATGGGCTGGAACATCAGCAAGGCGGCGGAGGCTCTCGGAGTGGATCGCGGGACGCTGTACAACAAGATCAAGAAGTACGGCTTGCAGAGGCCCCCGGATGGAGCCGGCTAGCGGGACGGCTTCAATTGAGGCAGTGCATCTGCTGACCGTTGGGCCCTTCCCCAGGCTGCTGGCGGAGGAGCTCACGGCCCGTCTCAGTCGCGAAGTGGGGGTTCCCTGCCGATTGCTCGACGAGGCGGCCGAGATCAAGCCGCAGATCCTGCCGGAACGGGCTCAAGTTCACGCCGATGACCTGCTCCGACAGCTCGAAGCGCTACCCATCGAGAAAGGCACCAAGCTCGTTGGTGTCACCCTCCTCGACATCGCGATTCCCATTTTCACTTTCGTCTTCGGTCGCTCTCGGCTGGGTGGACCAGCAACACTGGTATCCCTGGCTCGGTTGAAGCCGGAGTTCTATGGCATGCCTGCCGATCCTGCGGTGACGGTGCGTCGTGGGGTGGCTGAGATCTTGCACGAGGTCGGCCACAACCTGGAGCTCAAGCACTGTCGGAACTACTCGTGCCTGATGTACTTCTCTCACGATGTCGAGACTGTCGATTTGCGTGGTTTGTCTTACTGCTCCTCGTGCGCGCCACTTCTGCCTGCAGGCTTTCTCGCCACCGGGCGACGTAGGTTCTAGCGTGCCCGCACTCGCGGCGACCGTGTGGTGAAGATCCCCAGGATGGGGCGGTAAGATTGTCAGACGGGGTTCTATTGCGGATACTAGAATCAGAATATTGAAGGAGCGGCCGTGAGCTGCTCGGTCGCTCACCTGCCGGGGGACACGGAAGACGATTCTTCTATCGAGATCCGTGGGGCAGGGAACCAGGGAGGGCATTCACCGTGCACGAGCCTTCTGCAACACCGTCGCTTCGCTCGGGTTGGATTCTCGCCAACCAGAAGTTCATGGCGTTCCACGTGGCAGCCCTTCTGGGTGTGCTGGCGCATCTGGTGCAGTTGGCCTGGGAAGGCGTCATCACGTGGGCCTTCATCGGCTTCTTTTTCGGAGTTGAGCTCGGCACGGGCCTACTGATCGCTTTCATTACATGGCATACGGTGATCTCCGTCCACGAGATGGCCCACTTTCTCAAGGCGGGGCGGGCCAACGCGCTCAGAGACCAAGATCAGGATCGCTTCAACCTCGAGGTCGAAGAGTCTGGAAACCGTGCTCTCGGACGAGCCCGATGGCACGCGGGGATGTTCCTCAGCATTCCCTACGGTCGCTTCTGGGGTGTGAGAAAGACCGAGGGCGGCTACTTCGTTCCCCTCGAGATGGGTGGCGACGCTACACTCGCGGTGAGCGCGGCCGGGCCCATGGCCGATCAAGCGATGTCGCGGTTGACACTCCCTCCGGGACTGATCGCCTACGGCGCCGGGCTGTTCTTTCTGGGCACAATGCCCTTCCAGGCCATGGCCGCCATCTACGCGGGGCGCCTGCTGATTGCCTTGGGTGTTGTTTCCTATCTCGACGTCACCCGCACCGACGACGGCGCCTACAAGAAATACAAAGCGTGGCTCGCCGCCGGCGCAAGATCGGGGGACCAAGAGACAGATGCCGGGCGGGCCGCTGGATTCACCGAGCGCCGCGCCACCATCCTGCGGCGCATGCGCACACAGGGCATGTACCTGGCTACCAGCCCTGATGGCCGCCGCCGACAGTGGGCGCCGTGGCAATTGCGGAACACGATCCAGGGTGGAGAGCACGTCAGCCATCAGGGTGGCAACATCAGCCTGCAGGAGTTCATGATCGTCCCGGTCGCGGTGAACAACGTCGAGGCAGCCGAGATCTGCAACAGCGTGCAGAACCGCGCCATGCAGATCATTCAGAACGGCGAAGGCATGAAGTTCGTCGGAATCGGCATCGAGGGCGGCATCGTCGGGACCTTCGACCGCTACGAGGAGAGAGTTCTCGAGGTTATCGTTCAGGCCATTGAGGAGGCCGGCTACGAGGCGGGCGGACTGCACTCGAATATCATCGAGACCTGGGAGGAGGTCGGGGCACTGCCGCGCGTGTCGGAGATCGAGGCTGCCGACATGGATTTCCTGCGGACTGTCTCCTTCTCGGGGAACGATCTGCGCAACGACCTCTCAGATGCGGACCGGAACTGCACGATCCGGATTCTCAAATCGGCCGGGCATCGGGCCGGTGTCTGGATTGCCATTGATGCCGCCGCCAACTCCCTTGCCGATGCCTACCGCGAATCGGCCAAAACCGATGCCGTCGGCTACTATCAGTTCTACATGCGCTCGGGCACGGAACAGGTCGTTGTCACCAGCGACGAGCTGCTGGGCATGTATGACGGATGGCTGCAACGCTTCCCGATCGTCTCGATCGAAGACCCGTTCGATGAACGAGATACGGGCTCGTGGCTGAAGATCACTCGCGACTTGGGCGACCAGGTGCTCATCGTCGGCGACGATCTCATCACCACCAACGACACCCTGGTCTCGGCGGCAATCGATGATGGTCTGGTCAATGCGGCTCTCATCAAACCGAACCAGATCGGCACCCTCTCGGAGACCCTCCTCGCCATCAAGGCGGCTCAGGATCGAGACATCCCTGTGATCGTTTCCCACCGTTCGAAGTCGGGAGTCGACTACATCGAGGCCGAGCTCGGCCTGGCGGTCAACTCGCTGGCTCTCAAATGCGGCGGCGCGCGGCTGGCCGAGAGAATCCACAAGTATCAGCGCGTGGCAGACGCCATGGACAAGGTTCGCCTGGGAGAGCCGACACCCGTGCTCCCCGGTGATGCGCGGGTGGTCACGTTTCGAGCCGTCGAAGGTCAGACGAGCGCCGGCCCCGCCACGACCCGGGCGCTCGTGGTGCTCAGCAATGGGGTCAGCTTCGAGGCTTCGGTGCCCGTGGCGACATCCTCGGGCACAGCCGAGGCGGTACACCTCGTCGACGGCGACCCTCACCGCTATGGCGGGAAGGGAGTGCTGCGTGCCGTGTTTCATTTCAACACGATGGTCGCGCCGCTCTTCGTCGGCAAACGCGTTGATGAGATTGGCGACCTGGTTTCGGTAGACCGAGCTCTGTTGCAGCTAGAACGCACGGCGGCAGAGGAGACCTACAAGGCTCTCGAGGCCGGTGGGTCGCTCCCCGACGATCCCGATGAGGTGGTTTTGGCGGGCGCCCTGGCGCCTGACCTCTCCCGGGAGAGAGTCGACCGGATTCTGCAGCGCAAGGCGAACGTCGGCATGAACACTATCCTGCCTGCTTCGGTGGTGCTCATGCGCGTACTGGCGGCGCGCGAGGGGATGCCCCCAGAGATCTACATGAGGCACCTGGTCGAGGGCGGAATCAACCGCGACTATCTGTACGGCGGCGAGATGTCCTAGGCGGGCGACCCTGATCCATTCGCGCCGTTCGACCTCTCCTGGAACGGCCTGCGGATCGGCCGAAACGCGTTCCAGCCGATGTAGTGTGCCGTCTCTCCCAGCCTCGCCTCGATGTGCAGCAAGCGGTTGTACTTGGCGAGGCGCTCGCCGCGCGTCACCGAACCGGCCTTGATCTGGCCGCAGCCGGTCGCCACAGCAAGGTCGGCGATCGTCGTGTCGGGTGTTTCGCCCGAACGATGCGAGATC
>CALAKE010000003.1 GCA_937922775.1 uncultured bacterium
GACATGGAGGATCTCGAGAGAATGCTGCTCCTGCAAGCCCTCGAGCAGTCTCAACACAACAAGAGCGAGGCCGCACGGCTCCTGGGGATGTCCCGGGCGACGTTCCGCTATCGCCTGCAGAAGTACGGCCTCGCGGTCGCATGAGAACTGGCTGATATCATCCGCACCGGAGGATATCAGCCAATTCGCAGGAAATCCCTGAAAGACCTATTCCTTCTTTGCCCAACCATGAAGTTTCATTCCAGGGCCCTGGAAAATCGGCTCATTTGAGCCGATTGTACACAAGGCACGCTTCAAGCCCATTTTCAGAGCGGCCGCAAACGCCTTCCTGGCAAGGGTTTCAGCGGAGCCCCAAAAAGGCACTGTGGCACGCGCATTGCATTGTATCTTGCTGAAATGCCGGGCGCGGATTGCCCGGCCGCCATTCTGAGGGAGGCCCATTAGATGTCGATGCAAACTGCCACTCTGCATGTCGCCGCCAATCCCATGCCTGTAACCCGCGACGACTGGGTGGACGACGAGGCATACCGCGAGCTGTTCGTGTCTGTGATCGAGCTCGCGATCAAGGATTTCGAATTCCTGCAGCGCATCCGTCGTCAGCAGACTCTGACGCCGTCGGAGCGCAAGAAGCTGCGCGGTCTGACTGAAGACGGAGACCCTGAAGAGTTTTTCGCTAGCCGCTGGTTCGAAGATATCTGCGGCATGATTGGCGTGCAGCCTGACGTGATTCGCGAAAGGTTGAGCGCTCTCGCCGCATAGGAGAACACAACAAAAAGACCCGGGAGGAGGGAGGCATCCGGCCAGATCGCGCAAGCGATACGGCTCCCGCCAGGACGAAAGTCCGAAAACCCTCGTATCACACACCTCCGTAACGAAATCCCTCCTTGCTTTTCCCGCCCGACGATCCCACATCGCCTCCCATCCTGGGTCTTTTCTCCGAAACCGGGCACCCGCGATACTCGTAGGTCTATCCAAGATGGACTGCCCGTAGGCGTGAGGGAGCATTTTCGGCTGGAGAACTGCCGGGCCGAACCGTACACTCCCGTATCGCTCGGCGAGACCTTTCACTTTCATTCGTGGCGGCACTGATGTCGATCATCGAGATCGAGGGACTCGACAAGACCTACTACGGGATGTTCGGCAAGTCAGTGCCGGCCCTGCGCGGAGTCGACCTACAGGTGGAGCGGGGCCAGGCATTCGGACTGCTGGGCCCGAACGGCGCCGGCAAGACGACGCTGGTCAAAGTACTCCTCGGCCTCGTCAAGACGACAGGCGGAAGCGCGCGCCTTCTCGGGTCGCCGGCAGGGTCCGCGACCTCGCGGTTGCGCGTCGGCTACATGCCGGAGAACCGCCACTACCCCGCGTTCCTGAAGGCCCGTCAGGTTCTCGATCTTTTTGGGCAGCTCAACGGCATGCCCGCGGCACAGCGTAGGGAGCGCATCCGCACCGTGCTCGAAGAGGTCGAGATGAGCGAGTGGGGCGAGCACAAGGTCGGTGGATTTTCCAAGGGAATGCGCCAGCGCCTCGCATTGGCGCAAGCGCTCCTGAGTGAGCCTGAGCTCCTGTTTCTCGATGAGCCGGCTGAAGGAATTGATCCGCTCGGCCGCGTCGTTGTGCGCAACATCTTGCGGAGATGTCAGGAGAAGGGAACGACTTTGTTTATCAACTCGCACCTGCTCACCGAGGTCGAGATGGTCTGCGACCAGGTCGCGATTCTGCACGCCGGCCGAGTAGCGGAGAGTGGTCGGTTGACCGAAATGACCTCCAAGGAACGCGAGTATCGGCTGATCGCCGCTTCCCCCCCCGAGCAGGTCCTAGCCGCGCTCGACGGGGCGGTGGAATCTATCGAGTCGGTCACGGCGCCGGCGGGGCTGTATGCCTGGAAGCTTACGGTAGGGGGCAGACCACAACTCAATGCCGCTGTCGACCTCTTGCGTGGTGCCGATGTCGAAATCGAAGCGATTGAAGCGGTTCGCAGCAGCCTCGAGGACGTATTCCTCAAAGCTGTCGAGGATGCTAAGGAGGGCTCGGCCAGGGTGGAGAGATCGTGAGCAACACGGGAGTAGCGAGCCAGATCGAGGGTCCGGCGGCAACACCAACTCACGGCGCGCGCCTCATCATCGCGCAAGTCGCCGCCATGGTCCGATTCACGACGCTCGAGTCGCTGCACCGCTGGACCCTGATGGCTTTTCTTCTAGCGGTGACACTCTTCCTCCTTCTGTTGGCGACGACGGTCAATCTCGACATCGTCGAGGGTAATCTGGCGGCGGCTCGTCTGTTCGGCAAGACGATCGAGCTTCCCGAGGTGGGAATCGAAGCTGTAGACATAGTGACCACATTCCAGGTGGTCGTCATCTCGCTGCTCTATTCCGTAGGCGTCGCCCTGGCGCTGTTTTCCACCAGCAACCTGGTCCCTCGCCTCTGCGTCGATGGGTGGGTAGATCTGCTGCTGGCACAACCGGTCGCGAGACCTACGTTGCTTTTGGGCCGTGCAACCGGAGCCGTGGCCGTTGTCGCCCTGAGCATCTCCTACCTCATCGTAGGCAGTTGGATGTTGCTGCGCTGGAAGACGGGCTTCGGGAACGCTGGCTTCCTCCTGGCCGGCGCCATCATCGTGGCCACCTATGCGGTGTGCTACTCCGGAATGGTTCTCGTCGGCGTGGTTACTCGCAACAGCCCCGTCAGCATTTTGGCCGGGCTCTTCTTCTGGCTCTCCGGACACGTCTTCCATCTTTTCCATGCCTACCCGGCATGGAGCACCTCGCTGCGCGCCGGTTGGCAGCGTCAGATGGGGGAGTTCATCACCGAGTCGGTCTACTGGACTCTGCCGAAGAGCCACGGGCTCGCGGAGATGGCCGCCAACGCCGCTCGCGGTGAGCCCGTTTCTGGCGCCCCCCTGCTGTTTTCCTTGCCGTTCGCAGTAGGATCACTTGCACTGGCATGTTTTTGGTTTGCGAGACGCGATTATTGAGACGCTTTGACACGAGCGTATTGACCCCGCACACGGAGTGGAGGAACACGTGAGAAATCTGATCAGTAGGATACGAAACAGCGCCATGCGTCTGTCCCCGGCCCTTGCCTTGGCCCTAACGGTGGCTCTTGTTCTCTCAGCGTGCGCCACAGAGCCTCGTGTCAGCGAGCCGCAGGGAGATGTCGACCTCTTCGCATATCTGCCGGGCCCCGCCTCGGTCGTCGGCTGGGTTGATTTCGACGCGCTGAGGGGCAGCACGCTCGCCATGACCTATTTGCAGGACGAGGAGTTGATCGGCGAGGCCGATGAGGAACTGCAGGAGTTCATCAACAAGACTGGAATCGATCCGAGAACCGATCTCAAGCAGATCGCCATGGTCGCTTTCGATAACGAGGACGGTGAGACCGAGGGAGTCGTCGTCGGCGCCGTGAACTTCGATCGTGACCGCTTGCTGACGGCGCTGGCCGACAGCCCGACCACTTCCTATCGCGACCACACCATCTACGAGCTCGAGCCCGAAGAGTGGGAAGGCATGGAGAGCGAAGGTGAGCACGGCGAGGAAGGCGAAGCGGAGCATGGCGAGGAAGGTGACTCGGAATACGGCGAGGTTTGGGTTGAAGCCGAGAAGGAGCCCCAGCCCGGCTACCTGGTGATCATCAACGACCAGACCCTCATGATGGGCAGCGAGACCGGCGTCAGGTTCGCCCTCGATACCGCTGCTGGCGAGCGACCAAAGGTCCGTGATGATTCCACGACGAACGATGTCATCATGGGACTGCCGGCCGACGACCAGATCTGGCTCGTCGCCGACGACGAGGCCTGGGCGGATGAGCTCGCTGAGATGCCAGAGGAGGGCGCTTCTCCTGTGCCGATTCCGCTCGCCGCCATCGAAGGTGTCGAGGTCGTCACCTTCGCCATGCATATGTCGGATGCCATGCGCCTGCGCATGTCGGGGATCGCCGCGACGGAGGAAGACGCGACCATGATCAGCCAGTCAATGTTGGGGCTGCTGGCGATGGGTAAGATGATGATTCAGCAGGCTCAGCCTGACCTCTTCAACATCGTCGACCGCGGCCTGCTCATCGACTCGGATAATCGGGCCATCAATATCGAGGCGAATCTGAGCGCCGAGGATATCGCGACTCTTCGGGAGCTTGCCGAGGAGAAGGTTGGAGACACCGTTCAGGGGAGCATCGAGGGCTAGCAGCGGGCCCGAGGGAATACCGCGGCTACCGCACCCCGCCGACGGCTTCGCGACTCACCGCGAGCCGCTCGAGCAGGTCCAGCAAGATGGCCGGCCCGCGCTCCACGTTGGTGACCAGCATGCGCTCATCGGCCCCGTGTGCTGGACCCTCCCGCGGCGAGCTCAGGAACGGCGTCCAACCGTAGGCAACCAGCCCCAGCTCGCGGAAGTAGTGGCTATCGGTGAAGCCCGGTATGACGTTGGGTACGAGGACCGCTTCAGGATCTCGAGCCCGCGCCGTGGCCTCCAGGGCACGCCAGAGGGGCGTGCCAGGACGAGATTCTGTTGCGTCCGTGACGAGCAGAGGCTCGATTTCGATACCGGGATCATCGATCACGTCCGTGAGGGTGGCGATGAACCTGCCCGGGTCCTCCCCGGGCAATAGCCG
The DNA here is from genome assembly GCA_937922775.1 of uncultured bacterium. Taxonomy (GTDB): domain Bacteria; phylum Acidobacteriota; class UBA890; order UBA890; family UBA890; genus CALAKE01. The sequence continues at coordinate 4,603 of CALAKE010000003.1, forward strand.
GCAATCGAGATCGGCACTCGCTTCCGTCGAAATGATGTTGGTATTGGGCGCACCGTTCAGGACCGTGATCGAGATGGTATTGCGAAGCAGAGGCTCTATTTCCTCGGCCAGCGCTGCCAGGAACGCTGGGTCTCCGATACTCGTCTCGATGTTGCGGAAGGCCTCAGCCACTGCGGGATCGACGATGTAACCTGCCCGGGCGCGCAGTGCCTCAGCCACTGCCGGCACGAGCTTGATCTCGCCCCGGTAGATGCGAATCCGCTCGAGTGCCCGCACCAGACGATTCACGGCAGAGTCTCGCAACGGCTTCGCCGCATGGCCCGATGGCCCTGTTACCCGCAGCCGTAGCCAGAGGGGCATCTTCTGCGACACCTCGACGAAATGGACCTGGCGACCGCCGATCTCACTCGCGCTTCCCCCCTCGGTCAACACGAACTCTGCCCCCTCGAGCAGGTCTGGTCGGTTCTTGACGACGTAGCCGGCCCCGAGCCTCCCGCCGGCCTCCTCGTCAGCAGTGGCCAGAAGGATGACGTCGCGACCCAATGGGAGGCCGGCCTCGTGCAGCGCCATGAAGGTGACAAGCTGCACAGCGCCATACGCTTTGCTGTCGAGTGCGCCGCGCCCATAGATGAACTCGTTCAAGACGACGCCGCTGAACGGATCCACGTTCCACGAAAGCGGATCGACCGGTACGACGTCCATGTGGTGCAGGAGGATAATGGCACCACCCCTGCTGCCGTCCCCTTTGAGCCTGGCGTAGAGGTTCGCTCGACCCGGCGCACTCTCGAAGATCTCGTACGGAATTCCTGCCTCCTGGAGATGCCGGGCAAGAAAGGCCGCCGCTTCTGCCTCATTCCCCGGAGGGTTGCTGGTATCGATGCGCAGATAGGACTGCAGAACCTCGACGGCCCGGAGCCCCAGATCGACGTCACCCTCTTGTTGTGCGGTCGCCACGAAGGGCACCAGAAGCAGCGCAAGGGCAGCCCCCGAGATCCTTCGGCCAGCTCTGGTGATTCTCATGCTTGGCATCCTCCAGGCATCGTATTCTAGGGTGTGGGAGCTAGTTGTTGCACCTCCGTTCGGCTGCTACGCTGAGCCTCTCGGGCGAATGCACTGAAACCAGCGGTGCGAGGGGACCTCATCCCATTGCGGGATCGCGGCAGCGAGTCCGCAGTAGCCATCGACTTGGGAATCCATCATGAAGCGTTTCGTCGCTATCCTCACTGTTCTACTCCTTCTTCTCGGCCTCGGCTTCGCGCTCTTCTTCGGTGGTGCCGAGGATTGGCTGCGCTCCGAGCCTCCCGTCACGTCGACGCTCTACGACATCGACGCCGACGGGGAGGTC
>CALAKE010000004.1 GCA_937922775.1 uncultured bacterium
AAGGAATGCGGCGCCCCTCTGGAGAGACGTAGCCCTGCTCGTCGAGGCGAATGGGCCACGCCCGCAAGACCTCGCTATTCGGATCGTGGCCGATGGCGACGAAGGCGCCGGGTACCTCGAGGTCGCGCTCCTCGCCGCTACGATTATCGATCAGGCGCACGGCCGTCAGGCCCGTCTTGTCGTCTCCGATGAACTCCTTGACCTCGGAGAACCAGACGAACTCGATCTTCTCGTTTGCGAAGCCGCGATCCTGGAGGATCTTGCTGGCCCTGAGCTCGTCACGGCGATGGATCACGTAGACCTTACTGGCGAAGCGAGTGAGGAAGAGCGCTTCTTCCATGGCGGTATCACCACCGCCGACGATCACTACCTCCTGGTCGCGATAGAAAGCGCCGTCGCAGGTCGCACAGGTGGAAACACCGCGTCCTCTGAGCTCCATCTCGTTGGGCACGCCGAGCTGTTTCGGAGAGGCGCCCGTCGCTACGATGAGAACATCACAGGTGTAGCTTTCGCCCTCAGAGGAGGTGACCTTGAAGGGAGGTCCACTGAGGTCGAGCTCTGTAGCTTCGCCACGTCGGAACTCAGCCCCGAACCGCTCTGCCTGGGCCTTCATTCGATCGATGAGCTCCGGTCCCATGATGCCTTCGGGGAAACCGGGAAAATTCTCGACATCGGTCGTCGTATAGAGCTGGCCGCCAAACTCGAGCCCTTCGAGCAGAAGAGGCTCGAGACTCGCTCTCGCCGTGTAGATGGCAGCCGTCAGGCCCGCGGGCCCGGATCCTAGAATGATGACATTGCGATGGTTGGCCTGCACGGCTTCCTCCTTCAGGCAAATCGGTCGCGAGAAAAACGAGTGTGGGGACAGCCGCCGAATGGGAATGTCCGGATTCTGCGCGCAATCGTAGCATGACTCCGGGCGACAGATATCGTTTTGCAGTATCCTTCGTTCGTTCCATGTCAGCGCTTCATTACAGATTGTTTCGAGCGTCGAACGAGGAGATTCGATGACGGCTAAGCCAGTCGCTCTGGTCACCGGCGGGGCGATTCGCGTCGGTGCCGCAATCAGCTCGCGGCTCGCCAGGTCGGGATTTCGCGTCGCCGTGAACTACAACGGCTCGGATGCGGCCGCACAGGATCTGGTCGATGAGCTCAGGAGTGATGGGTTCGAAGCAATGGCCGTTCAGGCCGATATCTCCGATGCCGACCAGGCGGAGCGCCTTGTCCGGCAGGCCGTTTCTGAGATGGGCCGGCTCGACGTCTTGGTCAACAACGCCGCGATCTTCGAACGCCGCGAGTATCTCGAGGTCGATCTCGAGATGTGGAATCGAACTCTGGGCGTGAACCTGATGGGCGCTGTTCATACATCTCAGGTGGCCGCTCGCCTGATGTGGGAAGCCGGGCAGGGCCGCATCATCAATATTTGTGGTACCGCGGGAGTCGGTCCACCGGGTGCCTACGCTCCGTATTGCGTATCAAAGGCCGGGCTCGACATGCTGACCCGGGCGATGGCGCAGGCGCTCGCACCGCGGGTGCAGGTCAATGGTGTCGCACCCGGAACGGTGATGTTCCCGGAAGGGACTCCCGAGGAGGAGCGCGCCAAGGTCATTCGCAGGATTCCGGCCGGTCACGTGGGCTCACCCGAGGACGTGGCGGCCACCGTCGAGTTTCTCGCCGGCGCTCCTGCCTACATCACAGGGACAATCGTGACGGTGGACGGCGGTGCCTCCCTGATGGGTTCATGAACGAGCCCATGGGCGCACCCTTCGGTGACAACCAGCCTGATCGGCGGCCTGATTGGGGCTGGAACCGGCGTCCCTTCTTGATCGCTCACCGCGGCTATTCCAGCCGTGCCCCTGAAAACACCTTGGCCTCCTTCGAGATGGCGCTCCGGGCCGGCGCGGAGGTTCTCGAGTGCGACGTGCAGCTCACCCGGGACGGCGCTGTGGCCGTGATGCACGATCCCGACGTCGATCGTACGACCGACGGCAAAGGGCCACTGCAGCAGAAGAGCTGGGCTCAGGTCAGGGCTCTCGACGCTGGATACTCCGATCGGTTCGGTGATGCCTTTGCGGGCCAACGGGTGCCACGGCTGGAGGAGGTTCTCGACCTTGCGCGCCATCGCGCCCAGGTCTTCATCGAGATCAAGCCCGAGGCTCTCGGCAGTGGGCCCGGTGGAATCGAGCTGGAGACGCTGCGTGCGGCAGAGCGAACCAGAATGATGCAGGACATCGGCGTGCTTTCCTTTGCTCCCCTGGCCTTGCAGCGCGTCCACTCTCACGCTGGCAGTGTTCCACTGGGGCTCGTTTTCAGATGGTGGCGATCGCGCCGCCTCGTTGCCGAGGCGCTGGCCGTCGAAGCCGACTACATCGTCGTCTATGCGGCCCGTTTGCTGCGCAAGCCCGACATCGTTCAGGACGCTCGTGCGCACGGGTTGAAGGTTGGCGCCTACGTCGTCGACAGCAACGAGCATCTGCAGCCGATGCTCGCATGGGGCGTCGACGGAATCGCCACGAATTGTTTTGGTGACCTGCTGCCGGCGCTCGAGGAGCGCGAGCAATGAGCGAAATGCGGGTGGTTATTACAGGAGCCGCGGGCTATCTGGGCGAAGCCCTGGCGCGCCGGTGTGTGGCAGCCGGCGCCGAGGTGCTCGGTCTCGACATTCGCGAGCCGGGCTCCGGCTGGCCTGCCCTGGCCGCCTTCAATCTGCAGGATGTCACGGCCGAATCGCTGAGCGAGAAGATGGAGTCTTTCTCTCCCGACGTGTTGGTGCATCTTGCCTGGGTGTTCGATCCCACGCACCATCGTGAACGCGAGCGGGAGGTCGACCTGGGGGGCACGGAGAATGCCTTCCGCGCCGCCATTGCGGCGGGCGCCCGCCGCATCGTCTACCCGAGCAGTACCACGGCCTACGGCGTTGACCCGCAACGCCGGCGGCTGATGCGAGAGGAAGATGGCCCGCTCGCTCATGCTGCCTACCCCTATGCCTACTACAAGGCTCGGGTAGAGGAGTGGCTGCCACAGTTCATCGCTGCCCATCCCGACACCGACTTCGTCGTACTGCGCCCCTGCATCGTCATTGGCCCTCGAGCCCGCAACATCGTTACCACCGTGGCCGAGGGCCCTCTGATGGTCAGGATCTCCGGCTACGACCCGCCGATACAGTTCCTCCACGAGGAGGACGCGGAGGAGGTGTTCTGGCGCGCCGTCGTCGATGCTCCACCCGGGACCTACAACGTCGCCGGCGGCGGGGTGATGCGATACTCAGAGCTTTGTCGAGCTGCGGGGCGCACGCCGGTGCCCATGCCCGCTGCCTTGATCTATCCGCTGGTGGCGGCCGCCTGGTTCCTGCGTTTGCTGCCGTACCCCGCTGGACTGCTCGATTTCGTTCGCTACCCGTGGGTCGCCGCGACTGATCGACTCGTGCAGGAATTTGGCTACAAGCCGCGATATACGACACGTGAGGCGTTCGCCTCATACGTGGAGAGCAGAGTCCGCCAGGGGGGCGCCTGATCAGAAGGACCAGACGAGCCCGAAGAACACCAT
>CALAKE010000005.1 GCA_937922775.1 uncultured bacterium
ACCCGTGATACCCGAGCGTCGACGATTCGCTGAGCCTGAAGAGACCGTCGATACCGGCGAGGCGGTTATATCCGTCCTGTCGCTCTCGGTCGGTGAAGAAACCACCAATGTAGCTATCGCCGGTGAGAGTCCGTTTGTAACGGAAGATTCCAAAGTCGGTATGGTCCCCCACCGTGGGTCCGATCGGAGCCTCATCACGGGCCACGATGGCGGCAATGGTGTTCTTCTCTCCGATCTTCCCCGTGATCTTGCCGCCGAGAATCGGCTCGACGATGTTGCGCGTGTGCACCACCGCGCGCAGCGGATCGAACTGGGTCGAACCGGCGAAGTTGAAGTTCTCCAGCCCTTCCATGAAGAACGGTCGCTTCTCTGGAAAAAAGAGTGGGCTTCGCAGATTGATGTCGATCTGCCCGGCGTCGGATTCAATCTGGCTGAAGTCGGGGTTGATCGTGCCATCGAGGATCAACTCCGATGTGATCCCATATTTGACCGTGAGGCTCAGGTCGTTTTCCTTGTCGACGTTGACCAGATCGTCCTCCACGAGCTCGTTGGTCTGGCTGTGGGTTACGCCTGGCAGAAGCTCGAACAAGGTGTAGTGCTTGACGCTCTCGAACACGATCGGATGCATCTCGGTGATGAAGCTGCCGCCCTTGGCAGGGTCGAGCGGCGGGTAGGTGCCCATCTCGGAGCGGCGAGGAATATTGCGCTCGAAGATGATGCCCATCTCCACGGGATCGCTGCTGGGGAAGCGTATGCTCTTGAGCGGAATCTGCACCTCGACCGTGTAGCCCTGGTCATCGATCACACCGGCACTGAACCAGACGGCGTCGAAACCCGGATCCTCCCGACCCGCTGCGTAGCGAGTGTCTGACTGAATGCCGAGCGCGTTGACATAGAAGGCGTACAGCGACTGCTCGTCGCCAAAGGAATCCAGGTTGATCGCCACCCAGTCGTCGGCCCGTATCCGGTCGCGCGCCGCAACCGAGGTCTTGATCTGTCCAGGGTCGCTGTCATGGACGCGGAACGCGAAGTAGAGGTTCGCCTCATCGTAGGCGTAGTAGACCTCGGTCTGGTCGGTCATCAGGATACCGAAGTCCGGCCGCCAGGTTTCAAAACCTGTGACAGAGGGCGCCTGACCCCACACGGGGTCATCAAGAACTCCGTCGATCACGGGCGGCGCATCCGTGCGCAACGGAACCAGGGGCTCCAGCGGATCGGAGGCGCGGGCATCGGCGGGCTGGGCAAGGAAGAAAGCAGGAATCGTCAGCAGCAGGGCCAAAACCGGCAGGTGTCGTGTCGTCGCCCGGATTCCGTGTCCGCTCATGGTCGTCTCCGCCGCACGCACGGCCGCCTCCGTGGCGCGGATGCGGGGAGGGGCCATCGGAACCTCCATAGAGTCTACAGATGGCGCAGCTTCAAGGCGATTCATTACCTTCGCGTGCGCCGGCGTCTGGTAAGCCGCCTTCTGCGTGAGCGCCCTTCTTGCCTCCCCCCTCCCGTGCGGAGTAGGTTCCCTCATTGGACGGCTGGCAAGATGCCGTACGACCGCTGACCACGTTTATCAGCCGGTCTTCCATGCGCTCACTAAATGTGGCCAGGCGGAGCTGGCCATTCAAGCCCGGCAGTATGACCAGGCTCTCCAGGAGTATCGACTCGCCACCGAGATCGTCACCGCTAATCCACGTTCTCTGTGCATCGGATGGATGCTGATCCGAGCCCGCCTGGGCATGGCCCGCTGCTTCCACCGACTCGGCATGAGTCGAGAGGAGAGGGACTCGATCCGCAATGACTCACGATTCCTGGACCTCAGCGACGCACTGGAGAGGATTCCCCCGCTGCCGTGAAACTCGGCGCAACCCCGGTCCGTACCCATAGGCAGGGGTAGCGGAGGAGTCGCCGGCGTGTCCGGCGCCCCCTTCGCCGCCTACCGATCACGTGAGATCACTCCCGTGGGCTGCGGCACAGGCCGGCCCCCCGGGGGCAGACAGTCGTCCAGGAGGAAACCATGCGCCGCCCCCTCTTCACAGCCATCGTCATTCTGTTCATGCTCTCGGGGCTCTCGGCTGCAGCGCTCGCGGCCAGCCCGCAGCAGCGCGAGGTCAAGAGTCTCTCGGAAGAGTTCGACGCTTCCGGCTATGAGGGCATCACTCTCGAGGTTTCCGTGGGTGAAGTGCGCATTGAAGGCGCGGATGTTGACAAGGTCGTCGCCGAGGTGCGCGTCAGGTGTCCACGTAAGATGGACCTCGACGAGTGCCGCGACCGGGCCGATGACGTTGAGATTACTGCCGATGACAGCCGTGGACTCCTCGTTCTCGAGGTCAAAGGGCTGAGCAAGTGGCGCTCACGCGGGATGAACGTCGACGTCCACTTCACCGTTCCAGAGGACCTGCCGTTCGAGCTCGATATGGGCATCGGGGAGGTCGAAGTCGTCGACATGCGCAACGATCTGAAGATCGATCTCGGAATCGGCGAAGTATCAGTCCGCATGGACGAGGACGTGGTGGGATCGGTGACCCTCGACAACGGGATCGGAGAAAGTGACCTGCTCTACAGCGACGGAAAACAGAGCACATCCGGGTTTCTGGCCGGCAAGGACGTCGTTTGGGAGAAGGGCCCGGGTACCCACGAGGTAATCGTCGAGCTCAACATTGGTGAAATCGAGGTTCGCCTCCAGTAACTCTGCAACCAAAATGTGCCGAGGGGCGTCTAAGTCAATGAAACAAACGCTTCTGTGGGGCGTATGAGCTAGTAGACATGGCCCGCGGTCGGCGACGCTAGGACGACCGGACCCGGGCAATCACGGAGAACCGACAAAGCGAGCGCACAGACACCGCCGATCCCGATATCCGGGATTTTGGAGACAGAAATGACCTTCATCAAGAAGCTCCTCGGACGTAATAAGCCTGTCGAACGAGTCAGGGTTTGCCGGCAGTGTGGAATGCCTGTCGCCGAGCACAAAGAATGGTGCACGATTTTTAAGGCTGAACAGGCCATGCAGCCCGTTCCTGTGGACGCCGGCGCTTCCGACTAGCTCGCATTCCTTCTCGCCCTCCTGCTGCGGCCGCCGATAGGCCGCGACATGGTCGTTCTCCTCTCCGCCCGACCGAATACGGACACTGGCGTCCGCTATGGGTCGCCCACCCCCCTCGAATCCTGAATACCGTTCCGCCCGAGCTGCAGCCCCGACTGTTCTTGATTGAGTTCGTGCGGCCGAAAACGCCACGTCCAGCAAGGGTTTCGGCCGGAATTGGGCGTTCCTCCTCCGCACTTTTTCACCCATAGGGCTCGCTCCGGCACGCGACTTGCTCTCTGAGACTGCAAGCCGCAGGAGAGCCTCCCCGCCACCTGCTCGAGGGGTACCCTCGGGATCTCGAGTGCATCAGAGATCCCCACAAGGCTCCCGTGGGAATCAGTAGGAGCAAAGTCATGATCCGCAGGCTCACCGCAGCACCCTTGGTGCTCTTTCTGGTGGCCGCTCCCCCCATGGCGCAGCTCGCGAATGCTTCGTCGGTCATGTCGTGGACGCATGTCGACTACTTCGTAGGCGTCAACGACAACGCCGCGAAGATCGATGCCCGCCTCGTGCTTGACACAGCGAATCGGCAGCTCGCCGTCACCGACGAGGCCTCGCCAACGTTGGTACTCGCCACCGTGCCGTACGATGCGATCACAAGCATCACCTACTCGAACTCGAAGCACGCTCGCTGGAGACTCGCGACCGGCATCCTGGTGCCATTGACCGTGTTCACCGGACCCTTCGGAGTCCTTGCCCTCCCCTTCTACTTCATGAAGGGGAAGAAGCACTGGCTTTCGGTAACGTTCACAGGAGTACCGGAAATACCGCAGGACTTCCTCTACATGCGCCTCGACAAGAGCAACTATCTGGAGATTCTTGCTGCGCTGGAGGCACAGACTCAGGTCAGCGTCGAGCGGTTCCAGGAGAAATAGGAGGGCGAGATGGAAAGGGCGGGAATTATCCCCGTACTGTCCATGCTGATCCTGGCCCTTGTTACCTGTGGGTGCTGGATCTGGGACGGCAGCGACCTCGTAAGCCCGGTGGGCTTCAACGAGACTACGGGATCGGGGCAGCTCGCCACCCAGGATCGTGCCGTTGCCGGCTTTTATGGAGTCGATTTGTCGCTCGGGTCCTTGTACATCACTCAAGGGCCGAGAGAGGAGCTACGCATTATCGCTGAGGACAATCTGATCCCGTACCTGAGGACCGAGGTGATCGGCGGTAGCCTGATGATCTCGGTTGAGCCCCACGTCAATTTGCGACCGACAAGAGCGATCGAGTTCCACTTGACGGCGCCAACGATCGAGGGCATCGGGATCTCGGGTTCTGGCAACGTGACGTGGCCTGGCGCAACGGTCGACCGGCTTGCCCTGGGCATCTCGGGATCCGGCAGCATCGAGCTATTCGACCTGGTCGCAGATTGGCTGGACGCGACCATCAGCGGTTCCGGACACGTCCGCGTCTCAGGTCAGGCTATTGACCAGAGAATCTCGATATCTGGATCGGGAAGCTACGGCGCCGATGACCTGAGCTCTGCAACGGCTGCTGTGCAGATCAGCGGTAGCGGTTCTGCAACTGTGTGGGTCGGTGAATCCTTGATTGCTGACATCAGTGGCAGTGGGAGTGTCTTCTACTACGGCAACCCCGTCGTGGCGGGCACGGTCAGCGGCTCCGGCAGGATTATTGCCTTGGGCTCTTGACCCCGGTTGGACCCGGGTGCGCGTGGGCTGCGGAAGGTGAAGGCGGAGGGCCCGCGCGCACCTTGGGTGTCGTCAGTCCTCGCGGATGGCCACAATCGGGTCGATTCTCGTCGCGCGACGGGCAGGTAGGTACGAGGCAATCAAACCGACGCTGGCGAGGATGAAACTGACGACGACGATGGGCGTGGCCGAGACGTCGATTTCCAGGACGAGCCCATCGGGGATCGAGGCGGGTATCTGGAGGACCAATCGCCCCACTGCGTAGGCGGCAGGCGTGCCAATCAGAAGCCCGATCGCCGCAAGCCTGATGCCCTGCCTCGTGACACGCGCCAACACTTCACGCGGCGCGGCACCGAGCGCCATGCGTATGCCGATCTCCTTGGTCTGCTGCGAGACTGCGTAGGCCATGACGCCGTAGATACCGATGGCGGCCAGCGCCAATGTCAGAATCCCCACCGTGTAGAGAAGCTGTACGAGCATGTCGGGCCCCGCGAGTTGGACCTCGATGAACTCCTCGAGGGTCTGTACCGCGGTGATCGGTTGCTCGGGATCGACCCTCCAGATCGCCTCCTGAGAGGGTCGCGCAAGGTTGTTGGGATCCCCTGTGCCGCGCATCAGGGCACGATTCACCCGCACGGGTCTTTGTGCCATTGGGAAGTAGATGGTGGGCTCAATCGGCTGCAGCCCGGCAAGACGTTCCTGGGCAACGTCGCTCACCACGCCAATGATCTCGCGCGATTCTCCTTGAATCGTGATGCGCTCGCCGACGGGGGTGCGGCCATCGAAAAAGCGGTCAACGAGGCGCTGGCTCACCAAGATCACCGGGGGCGAATCGAGTCGGTCACTCTCCTGGAAGAAGCGACCCTGTCGGAGGGGGATCTTCAGAACCTCGAGATAGCCCGGCGTCACCGAAAGCCACGGTGCGCGCGGCTCTTGGTTCTCGACGACCGGCTGGCCGTCGATGGTGAAGGAGCTCTCCGGCAAGCTGAACGCGCGAGGGATCTGGTTGGCCAGCGCCCATTCTGTGATGCCAGCTTCCTCGTCGAACTGCTGGCCGATCTGCTCGAGAGCGAGCACCATGTCGGCGCGCTCCGGGTAGGTGTGGTTTTGAAGCGTGAACTCCATCGTCAAGAGGCCGCTCGCGTCGTAGCCGGCGTCCACGTCGAGCGCTTCATTGAACAGATCGGTGAGCACGGCCGCGCCAATCAGGATCGTCAACGCCAAGGCGAACTCGGCAGCAACGAATGCGTTGCGGAAGCGCCGACGACGACGGCTCGAGGTGCCACCGCGTCCCCCTTCGGTCAGCGCTGAGCTGACATCAGAGCCAACTGCCTGCACGGCCGGAGTGATGCCGAAGATCAGGCCCGCAAGCACTGAAAGCAACGCGCTGAACGCCACGACATTGCCGTCGATACGGGGCGAGAAGTAGGCCGGAATCTCGTCGGGCAGGATCTGCGCAATACCGTCGATCCCCCAAACGGACAGCAGCACGCCGAGCCCCCCCGCGATCAGTGCGAGCAATACGCTTTCGACCAGTAGCTGTCGCACCAATCGCCAGCGCGAGGCACCGAGCGCAGTACGGATGGCCATCTCTTTGCTGCGCGCGTCCGCCTTGGCGAGAAGAAGGTTGGAGACGTTGGCGCAAGCCACGAGCAGGGCAAGGAACATCACCAGCATGAGAATCCAGATCAGCATCGTGTCGGTCGGCCCGGGAAACATCTGCCGCACGGTCCTCAGGGCCACGCCCCAATCCCTATTCGTATCTGGAAACTGCTGTTCCAGGTCGGCCGCAAGGGTATTCATCTCCGCTTGCGCCTGCTCGAGGGTAGCCCCGGGGCGCAGGCGCGCCGTGACGACCAGAGAGCGATTGTCGCGCTCCTCGCGCAGGTCCTCGAGATCCGATGCAATCCAAAGCGAAACGGTGCCGAGGAGAAAGTCGAAAGTCTCAGGCAGGACTCCCGC
>CALAKE010000006.1 GCA_937922775.1 uncultured bacterium
CTGATCGCAAACGTTGTCTCCACCGCTTCGGCAACCGAGTTGCTCTGCACCATGCTGCCGATGCCGAAGGCGGCAAGTGCCGCGAAGATCGCGAAGAGCACTCCGAGCCACGGCATGTTGGCGCCGCGCGACAGGTAGTACATCGGGCCACCGCACATGCGGCCTTCGCTGTCCTGGGTGCGGTAGTGAACCGCCAGCACTGCCTCCGCGTACTTGGTGGCCATGCCCACAAGACCGGTAATCCACATCCAGAACAGGGCTCCAGGCCCACCCGCGGCAATCGCTGTAGCGACTCCCACGATATTGCCGGTCCCGACTGTGGCCGCTAGGGCGGTCATGAGGGCCTGGAAGTGCGTGATGTCGCCTTCCGCTGCACCCTCTTCCTTGCGCTTGATGAGAGCCAGATAGAGCGCGTGCCCCAGGAGGCGGAACTGCACCCCACCTAGAAAGAAGGTCAGAAAGAACCCGGTGCCTACGAGCAGGATCAACATGGGCCAGCCCCAGAGATAGCCGTTGATCCAGATCAGAAAATCAGTGATGGCCGTCGCTACGCTGAAGTCGCTCAAGATCTCATCTCGTTTCTGGGGTTCGATGATGATGGCACGACGAATCGTCGCTCCGGGCGCGAGACCCTTCCCGCGGGGCTTTTACCCCGCCCGCGAGCGGAGCGCAAGACCAGTGTCCTCGGCCGAACATGACGAGATATGGCATGCTGACACGAGGGCAGAAGGTTCCGCCCCGACGCGGGAGCCCGGTTTGCCCTGTAACCAACGGTAGACGGATGAGCAGGCAACCCCATCTTTCTCGACATCTCGCCCCCTACGCCTCACGCGCAGAGGCCTCGCTGGGACGTCGATACCCCGAGCCTGAGCACTCGTACCGGAACTGCTTCGATCGTGATCGCGATCGAGTTATTCATTCGCGTGCGTTTCGTCGCCTGGAATACAAGACGCAAGTCTTCCCGAACTACGAAGGCGACCACTTCCGGACTCGCTTGACGCACACCATCGAGGTGGCGCAGATTGCCCGCACTGTGGCTTCCACCCTCGGCCTGAACACAACTTTGGCGGAGGCGGTGGCCTTGGCCCACGATCTAGGGCATCCCCCCTTTGGTCACGCCGGCGAGGAGGCGCTGGACGAGGCGCTTATGAACCATGGTGGGTTCGAGCATAACCGCCATGCCCTGCGCATCGTCGAGGAGCTGGAGGAACGCTATGCTTCGTTCCGTGGCCTGAACCTCACATATGAGGTGCGTGAAGGAATCGTCAAGCACACCACTCGGTACGACAGATTTCGCCACTCCGAGATCAACGACTATCGCCCGGAGGAACAACCTCACCTCGAGGCACAGATTATCGACTGGGTTGATGAGATCGCCTACAACGTTCACGACATCGACGATGGTGTCGAGGCCCGCATACTGCAGGTGGATGACTTGGTAGCGGAGCTGCCTCTGTTCGCCGAGATCTACTCCGAGCAGGCGAGACGATTTCCTGATGCGGACGAACGGGGGAGATTCAACCAGACCATCAGTCGTCTTCTCGATACTCTGGTTACCGACCTGATTGACACGACACAGGGGAATATTCGGACTGGGAAGATCGAGACCCTGGCGGACGTCCGCCGCTATCCGGACCGCCTCGTTGGGCACAGCGAGGAAGTGGCCGAATCACGTAATCAGATTGCCGACCTCCTGATGGCGAATCTGTATCGAAGCCCGCACGTGACGGCGGCCATGGATGAGGCCCAGGGTGTCGTGACAGGCTTGCTCCAGGCGTACCAGGAAGATCCGAGCAGGTTACCGGCGCGACACCAGAAGCGCTTTTCGGTTGTGGGCGAGGTGCGCGCGATTGCCGACTATGTCGCAGGAATGACGGATCGATTCGCGCTGTCTGAGTCTCTGAGGTTCGAATCTGGCTGAGGCAAACCGGGAGCCGAGAGTGAGACGGCGTCTCGGCACCCTGGAAGAAGCGGCTCAGGGTCCCTCTTCGTCAGGCTCCACGGTCAAGACCATATTGGTGGCGGGGACTGCTATCGGCTGCTCCCATTGATCGAACTGCACCAGATAGACCTTCTCCTGGCGCTTCGGGTGGAAGCCTGCCTCACTCAACCGATCACCTAGGAGCTCCTCGACCACGACGCCGGTCCAGTCCTTTCGGACCATGACCTTGTGTCCAATGGTGTCCCTGAGCTCACCTGGGGTACGCACGACAGATACGCGTATTGGCATAAGCACCAATTCGGGCTGGGGAGTGTCCGGTTCAGCGATAGAGGGCACGAAGAAATGTGGGCAGGACTGCTCCTTACGACTGCCGTCAGCCCATTTCGACAGCGATTTTATCATTTGTGCTGCAACGCTGCACGAGAGGTTCTTGTTACCGAGGGGTGGCGCGAGGTGTCCCGGGCAGAGGCTTCCTGTTCGGGGCGGCCGGCGTGTACTTACTGGGCCGGCGCCGGCCGGATCAAAGCCAGCAACCCCCATACGAGCAAGGCGAGAATGAGCAGCGGGAGAGCAATGAGTACGATCTTCACGACCAGAATCGCGCCAACGAGCAGTGCGATCGGCAGTACGAGAAGCGAAACCAGTACGAGAAGGGCGCCACTCAGAGTCAGCTTGATGGCAACCCCGAAGAGACGGAACAGCAGGTAGAAGGGGAGCAGTAACAGCCATAGTCCGAGAACGACGGCACCGATCACTGCGGCGCAGAGAATGAGCCCAATCAGCTCGAGCATTCTGGCCTCCAAGGCGATACCGAGTGGTGACGAGCCTCTGTCTTCAGTTAATTACGCAGACAGATGGAGTGAGGTTTCAAACGCTGGAGCCCGACTCGGTCGCTACAGGTAGATGGAAGCGAAAAGCAAGTAGTTGCCGAGAAAGTGGGCAACCACCGCCGATTCCCATCCCGCGCGGAGATAAATGACGCCCAACGTCAACCCGAAGGCAACAGCGGGAAGCGGGGAATATGGATGATGTAGGCCGAACAAGAGGGCCGAGGCGACAACGGCCAGAACCAGAACCGCGAGTGGCGGGTGCATGCCGTCTGCGGGCTCCGAATCGAGGCGTCGATCGAAGGACATGCGTGGCCGCCAGCCATAGAGGGCCCGCATGACAAGCGACGCGATGAAAGGAATTCCGAAGAGCCGGAAGAATGTCTCCTCGAGAAGGGCGGAACGAGCAGCGAGTACGAAGAGGCCGATGTGACTATCAATGCTGGCGACGTACCAGGGTCTCATGGGCCTCGTTGTCGAGGTCAGGTAGACAGCACGGTTGGTAAGAAAGATGAGGATTCCGAATCCGACCCCATACCCGAGGAACCGTACCCACCTGCGGGAGATGGGAAGATCGAAGAAGAAAAGTGATGTGGGAAGCTGGAGTCGGCTAGCCGTCCAGACAGCGAACGAGGTAATGAGTGCGAAGGACCCCAGAATCGAGACCACGAAAACAGGAACGGATTGGGGCGTGAAGCGGCCGAAATTGAGCGCATAGGCAACAGTGGCAGAGGTTCCTATGAGGACGACTGCCACGACGAAGAAAATCCGACGCAATGCTCTTCTACCCAATCTGGCATGCCCGACCCCGTGTTCCAGAGCGAGGATGCCGGGTGTCGCAATAGGTCTCGGTCCGCACGGTCAACACCGTCCGCCACAACGCATTCTACCAAGCTCGTGGTTTCGGGATTCGGCCTCCTTCGGTCGAGTCGTCCCGTGGCGACTGGACCCGTTGTGCGTCTATTTGTAGGCTTCACGGTCACAGCCCGCCATTCAGGTGGGTGGGTCGTAGCAACCGATTTTCTCCCGCTCGAGGAGCGGTAGTCTCCAAATGTCACCGGAGATCGAACGATGAATATTCGTTTGGATGGACGCACTGCACTGGTAGGCGGTTCCTCAACAGGGCTGGGTTTGGCCATCGCGGAAGGTCTTGCTGAAGCCGGTGCGAGTCTGGTGATGTGCGCTCGCACATCGGCGACCCTCGACGAGGCGGCGGCGGGCATCCGGAAGATGGGTGCGGAGGTTCTGGCGATTCCCACGGACCTGACTCAAATGGACCAAATTGACCGCCTTGCGACCCTGGCGCTGGAGAGGTTTGGAACCATCGACATCCTGGTCAACAACGCCGGAGGCCCGCCATCGGGCACATTCGATGCTCTGCCGGAAGAGGACTGGCGTCACGCCGTGGATTTGACGCTGATGTCGTCAGTCGAGGTGACGCGCAGACTACTTCCCGGCATGCGCGCCCAGCAGTGGGGCAGGGTGATCAACGTCACCTCGACCTCGGTGAAACAGCCGGTCAACGGACTCATGCTATCGAACAGCTTGCGCTCGGCGGTGATTGGTTGGGCCAAGACCTTGGCCAACGAAGTCGGCCCGGATCAGGTTTTGATCAACAACGTCTGTCCCGGCCATACGACGACGGACAGGCTCGAGGAGCTCGCGCAGGCGGCCTCGAAACGCCAAGGGCTGTCCGTGGCTGAGATTTACGCCTCTTGGAAGCAGATGTCTCCGCTGCGGCGATTGGGCAAGCCGCGCGAGCTGGCCAATCTCGTTGTCTTTCTGGCCTCCGACATGGCTTCCTACATCAACGGCACCACGATTCCTGTCGATGGTGGCCGACAGCAGGCGATGACCTAGACGGCTCCCGTACCTTCAACGAGGCTGGGGAAGGCTAAGCGTTGCGCTCAGCCAGACGCCGGGCGACCCTGCCCCTGAAGAACGACATGGCACCTCCCCAATTTGCCAGTCGCAGCCAAATGCGAGCTGCTACGTAGATCTGCTGTGCGACAAACAGCGCGACAAGGCTGGCGCCGGCTCCGTCGATTGCTCGTGAGGCTCCCCAGTAAGAGCCCATGAAGGCGGCTCCCATCAAAGCAAAGAGCAAGTACAACATGGCCGTGCGCGAAGGGTTTTGCAGCACGAATCCCAGAGCGCGAGCCGTCTCGATGATCATGGAACGGCTATCTCGCACCACGGTCCGTACCTTCGCGTAGTCGAAGACCATGCTGACGGCGAAGAACAAAATCACCGTGACAACGCTGCGGATCAAGTGCCCCCACCATGCTTGTGGTTGTAGACCGCCGTTGTCCGAAAGTTGCTCGACCATCGCGAAGAGAAGGCCGTCAACAGAAAACACCACGCCGTAGAACACCGAGGACAGGAGTAACAGGCGAAAGAAGCGTCCAAAGTACGCACCACATGATCTGCCGAAAGTGGGCCAGAACGGAAAGCGCTGGTCGCTGTACAGGAAGCTAATGACCCCGCCTGCAAGGAAGACGTGCAAGATGAGATAGAGGGCCCCTGCAACCCAAAGCCCTCCCTCCCAGGCCGCCAGCGCC
>CALAKE010000007.1 GCA_937922775.1 uncultured bacterium
TGCTTCCGAAAAGGGGCCTTCATGAACATCGGCATTGGGCGCACCCAGCCTGACGACCTCAAGGGTCACCTTGCGACGTTTCTTCAACGGCTCATCGAAAAGCAGAAAATGCCGACAGACACGTCTTTCGCCGCCGCCGACTTCCGTGGCCACGCTTACAAGCTCCACTTCGTAACGCCTCGCCCGTACTTCGATGACGGGGTCATCTTGATCGGCGATTCAGCGGGCCTGACCTACAACTTCAGTGGGGAGGGTATTCGGCCCGCTGTCGTGTCGGCGCGCCTGGCGTTCGACGTGGTGAAAGACGCCGCCGGCGACTATTCGGGAGAGCGGCTGGCCCCGTACCGTGAGCGGCTTTACCAGAGCTTCGGAAGGCCTGTCACCGGCTGGCGCTCACGAGCACTCGAGGCGCTACCCCCGTTCTGGTTCCGTTGGGTGGGGAAGGCGATGCTCGGGGTCCCGCGTTGGGCACGGGGCATCGCCGTCGACCGCATGTTTCTGCACCACCATGAGCTGAAGAAGACGGCCCGCCCGCGCCTGCTGCGCTAGCCTATCCGCGACCGCAGCAGGAAGTGTCGAGAAGTGTGGGCTAGAAGCGGTCAGGAGTGTTCAGGACTGCGCTTCTACTCTGCCACGAACTCCTTCTCCTTGGCGTACAACGCCAGGTACAGCCACAGAGAGAAAGCGCCGGATGAGATCACCCCGACGACCAGCAGCCCCACGATCAGCCCGTACAGCTGCGGTTCTCCCATCGTAGTCGCGAGCCAGACGCCGGCCCAGGCAGTCGGCAAGGTGAGAACGAGGTAGCGGATCGAAGCCATGGCGAGGCCGGGGCGCCCGCGCCCCATGCCCTCGAAGACAGGCCGCACGAGCAAGAAGGGCGCCGTAGCCAGCGTGGCTACGGGCACCAGGCGAAGCGCGAACGTGGCGTACTCAGCCGATAGCGGGGTCTCGGCCAGCCATCGCGCCAGGGTAGGTGCGGCGAAATATATGGCGGGCCCGACAATACCCAGCGTGTAGACGACCGACACGAAGCCGATTTCCCTCAAACCGCGCTTCAGCCCGGCCACATCGTGCTCTCCCATGCGCTTGGCGGAGAAGGGCAAGAGGGCGACGCTCGCAGCAATGATCGGATTGATCGCGAACATCACTACCCGGTAGTAGATCGAATACGCAGCGATGGCGGCCGTGGCGTTGTCCATGGCGGCGATGAGCGCGTTGATCACCGCCGTCTCCGCCGCCATCAAGGTGAAGGTCAACGACGCCGGTACGGCTAGCGAGAGGATTGAGCGATAAGGACGGGGATCTTCCTCGAGGCCATACTCCTCCGCCTCGTTCCTTCTGCGCCGCTCGTGGACAGCCGCCCGATGTAGGGCGTAGGCGAGGCCCGCGACGCGGCCGATGATCGTGGAAAGCGCGATCCCGAAGATGCCCCAATGGAACACGAACAGGAAGACGGTGTTGAGCACCAGGTTGGTCACGTTCGACCAGATGCCCGCCCACATGGTTGATTTCGTATCCTGGTGCGCTTTGACAACAGAGTCGGGGATCACCGACCAGAACATCGTGAAGGCGGAGCCGCCGATCAGCACTGATCCATAAATCCTGAAGCTCTGGTAAACGTCCTCGTCCAGCCCTCCGCGGGGCGCTACGAACCAGATCGCCGCACCGAGAAGAAGAAAGAACGGCGCCGCGATCAGCACGAGCACCCAGGTCGCTCGCAGGTATTGCTCTACCTTGCGTCCCTCGCGGGCGCCCATGCTGCGGGACAGACACGAGGTGAGACCGGTGGAAAGCCCCACCCATAGGGCGATCATCAAGAATTCGAATGGCAGTGACAGCCCGATGGCGCCGACCGCGGCATCCCCGATCGTCGCCGCGTAGATCGTATCTACAAAGGTGAAAGCCGCGCGCATGACGAACGACACCACCAGGGGTGCCGACATGCGAAGCACGGACGGGTAAGGCTGGATGGTATTCGACTGAGCCATTTGGAGATCGATTCAGAGTCCTAGGAATGAAGGGGGGGATTGTAACCCCACTAGGGGACCTGTGCCGACCGGGGCGAGACAGATCGTAGTGATGGGCCGGCCGCAGGTATGGTATATGTTCAGACCCATGAGATTCGGGGGTCAAGACGAAGTCGCGCCCATCCGGCACCTACTCCTCAAGCACTGTCGGGAGGGCTTCGTCAGTCAACAGAAGATCGACCGCGAAGCCGGCGATCTGAACTACTCCGGGGCGCCTGATTTCGAGGCCGCCCTGCGCGAGTATGACGCGTTCGTAGAGCTGTTGGATCGATTCGACATCGAAATCGACATGCTCCCTGCTAACGACGAGACTACGCTCGACTCCATCTACGTCCACGATCCTGTCGTCATCAGCGATCGAGGCGCCGTGCTCTGCAATATGGGCAAACGCGAGCGAGCGCGGGAGCCTGAAGCGATTGCAGCCTACCTCCGCGAGTCAGGGATCCCTGTGCTCGGTTCGATCGAGGGTGAGGGTCGCCTCGAAGGAGGTGACCTGGTGTGGCTTGGCGATCGGGTTGTGGCTGTTGGGGAGGGCTACCGCACCAACGCCGAAGGCATACGGCAGCTCCGACAGCTTCTCGGCGAGTCGATCGATGATCTCATAGTCGTTCCCTTGCCCCACTGGAGTGGTCCAGCCGATGTGCTCCACCTGATGTCGATGGTCAGCCCCATCGACTCCGATCTACTGTTGGTCTATTCGCCTCTGCTCCCCGTGCCGTTTCGCCAGAGGTTGGTGTCGCGGGGAATGGAGCTCGTAGAGGTTCCCGAGCAGGAATTCGCGACCATGGGGTGCAATGTCTTAGCGGTCGCGCCTCGCCAGTGCATCATGTTGGATGGGAACCCGATGACCGAACAGAGGCTGAAGAGTGCGGGTGCCGAGGTGCTGACGTACACCGGTACCGAGATCTCACGCAAGGGCGAGGGTGGGCCGACGTGTCTCACCCGTCCTCTGCACCGCGCCCCATGATGATCCTGATCCTTGTGGTCGATCAGGACGGTCCACCCAAGGGGAGGGCGGTGACCGCCGACCGATGGGCCGAGCTGCTGGCTGGTCTTGGGCACGAAGTAATGGTGGTTTCCGAGCTCGACGGCCGTTCCAGCGATGTTCTCGTGGCTCTCAACGCTCTGCGCAGTGCCAAAGAGATCGAAGAGTTTCGCGCTCAACGGCCCGGCGCACCGGTAGTGCTGGCACTCGCGGGTACCGATATCTATGGCTATGGCGACCTGTCTAGCGACGTCGAGCGTGGCCGCGTCTACAGAGCCATGGACGCGGCTTCGTGTTTGGTGGTCTGCCAGCCTCTGGCCGCGGAGATGGTTCCCGAGAGCTTCCGTCCCAAGGTCAAGGTGGTTTACCCATCGGCGACAATCAGTAGTGCGGGAGAGGAGATGCCAGGCGGGGGATTCAATGTCTGTGTCGTTGGAGATCTCAGGCCCTTCAAGGACCCGTTCCGCACGGCCCTGGCCTCACGGCGGTTGCCTCCGACGTCGGCCGTGCGCGTGCTGCATCTCGGCAGGGTGCCCTTTGAAGCACTTGCCGAGAGAGCCGCCAAGGAAGAGATGACGAACCATCGTTATAGCTGGCTGGGTGAGGTGCAGCACGAGGAGGCCATGCGCCTGATCGCACGTTGCCGGCTCCTTGTCATCTCCTCGCAACATGAGGGTGGAGCGAATGTCATCGCCGAGGCGATCGCCTGTGGTGTGCCGATTCTAGCTTCGGAGATTGCCGGCAACGTCGGCCTTCTCGGCGAAGGCTATGAAGGCTATTTTCCGGTTGGAGATACTGAGGCGCTAGCCGTCTTGCTGAAGCGCGCTGAAGACGACCCGGAGTTCTACTCCCAGATCAGCAAGCAGTGCCAGGTCCTCCGGCCGCTGTTGGATCCGACGAGAGAATCGTGTGCCTGGCAGGAGATCCTCGACTCGCTGCC
>CALAKE010000008.1 GCA_937922775.1 uncultured bacterium
AGCTGTTGCACGTAGAGTTCGAAGGGGCACATGGAGACAAGCTCTCTGGCAGGCTGGATCTGCCGGGCGGCGCAGGCCCGCAGGCGCATGCGCTCTTCGCGCACTGCTTCACCTGTTCGAAAGACATCTGGGCGGCAACCCACATCAGCACCGCGCTGGCGGATCTCGGATTTGCGGTGCTGCGATTCGATTTCACTGGTCTTGGCCATAGTGAGGGTGAGTTCGCGAGCACAAACTTCTCTTCCAACGTCGCCGATCTCGTAGCTGCCGCCGGATTCATGCGTACGAGCTACGGTGCCCCGCAGGTTCTCATCGGCCATAGCCTCGGCGGCGCTGCCGTGCTGGCTGCTGCGGAGCATTTGCCCGAGGCCGCTGCCGTCGTCACACTCGCGGCCCCAGCCGACTTCACTAACCTGAGAAAGAGGCTCGCTACCCTTGTGCCCGAGATCGAGGCCAAGGGTGAGGCACGGGTAACCATCGGCGAGCGCAGCTTCCCCATTCGGAGGCAGTTCGTTGACGATCTCGATCGATATCGGATGCTCGAGAAGATCGCGGCGCTGAACCGGGCGCTGTTGATCTTCCACTCCCCGCAGGATGAGGTCGTGGACATTGACAACGCCCGAAGAATCTTCGAAGCAGCGGCTCAACCCAAGAGCTTCATCTCTCTCGCTGGCGCTGATCACCTACTGACAAAGCGCGAGGACTCGCAATACGTGGCTGCCCTGATCGCTGCCTGGGCGGGCCGTTTCCTCGGCTGAGATGGAGCATGTGCCTGCCGGCGACTGCCGCCGCGGCTTTCAAGCAGCCTGTTATGCTAGATCCCAGGCTTGAGAGACCTCAGATCATCGTTTTCAGGGAAGCGAGTCAGCCCCATGGCCTTGAAAGAAACCCCTTCCGTTGCAGTCGTCTGCGGAGGTCCATCCGCCGAAGCTGAGGTCTCGCGTACATCGGGTCGCTGCGTAGCCGAGGCGCTGCAGACATCCTACGCCAACGTGTCGCTGGTAGAGCTGGACGACTTCATCGCGGGAGCCCAAGGCGCGGCACGCGCCGACGTTGTCTTCCCGGCGCTGCACGGGCCTCCGGGCGAGGATGGCACCTTCCAGGGTTTTCTCGAGATGATCGGAGCCCCGTACGTTGGCTGCGGCGTGCAAGCGAGTGCCTGCGGAATGGACAAGGTGATCGCCAAGCAGCTCTTCCGCACCCGAGGTGTGCCGGTAGCGAAGGAGGTTGTCGTCTACCGAAGCGACGGAGTCCAGCGAGGGATCGAGAAGGTCCGGTCACGGCTCGGTGAAGATGTCGTCGTGAAGCCCACGAACCAGGGGTCCGCCTTGGGCGTGCTGTTCGGTGACGACCTCACGGATCTCGCCGGCGCGATCGAGGCGGCTCTCGAGTATGACGAGCGGGTCCTCGTAGAGGAGCGCCTCTACGGTCGAGAGATCACCGTGGCCGTTCTCGAGAGGAATGGATTCGAGGCGCTACCGGTCATCGAGATCGTCTGCCCGCCGGGATCCTGGTACGACTACGAGCATCGATACACGCCGGGTCTGAGCGACCATGTCATGCCGGCGCCGCTGCCGGAAGATCAATACCGACGCACGCAAGAGGTCTCGGTGATGGCCTTCGAGGCACTGGGTTGTCGGGATATCTCCCGAGTCGACCTCGTCGTCCCGGAGGTAGGCGAGCCGATCGTGCTCGAGGTCAACACCATGCCCGGCATGACTCCGACCAGCCTCTACCCGGATGCGGCGAGGGGTGCGGGCCTGTCCTTCGAACAGCTCGTCGCGCACTTCATCGAGCAGGCATACGCGAGGTCTCGCTAGCTTCTGCCCGACTAGCGAATGCGCATGGAAACAACCTCTACGACCTTGAAGGATCCCTCGCAGCGAGTGTGCACGTCATCTCTGAGAATCACCTCGGTGACATGTCCGTCCTGGCGTACTCGCCGGATGACAATGTCGTGCCGGATGACGAATACGTGGAAATACGATCCGCAGTGGTGAAAGATAGGCGACCATGATCTACGAACCGGATGTCACACTCACGGACTATGGCCTGGCGATCATGTGTGCCATCTTCGCCCGCGTGTTGCTGCGCCTGGATGTCGAGAGGCCGGCCCTGCGAACCTGGTTCGCGGTTTTCTTCACCGCCGCCGGCGCAGCTACCCTTCTGGGCGGAACGGCGCACGGGTTCTTCCCCGACATCACATCGGCCGGGTACCGTGCGCTTTGGCCGGCGACCCTGTTCTTCATCGGCGTGGCTGCCGTAGCGTTGTGGCTGATCGGATTGGTTCTCCGCTTTCCGCGCGACACAGTCGCCGCCGTGGCTCCGGCTCTCGTCGTCGGGATGATTGCCTACATTGCTGTCGTGCTCTTCGTCAGCCAAGATTTTGTCGTCGCCATCCTCGGTTACCTGCCGGCTACGGTCTTTCTTCTGATCGTTCTCACGATGGTCTATCTCGAGGGTCGGCAACGCGAGGTGCTGTTGGGGGTCGTTGGCGTGGTGCTTACCTTCGTGGCGGCAGCAGTGCAACAGGGTGGCGTCGGGATCCACCCGAGCTACTTCAATCATGATGCCCTTTACCACGTCATACAGGCGGTGGCCCTGTACCTGCTCTTCCGCAGCGCGACATGGCTGGTGGCACAGAAGCCGAATCCCGGGCCTGGCGGGCTGTAGGAGCAGAGCCGATCAGGTCCGCCTACGAGTAGAAGCTGCGCAGGGCAAGCTCCCGGGGGTACGGCTGCAAATACACCTGGCGCTCGATCCAGGGGTCATCGATCCGGCGCAGATGATGCCGCAGCAGCGTCAACGGCGCGATGAGCGGGACGATGCCGTCGCGATACTCTTGGATGACAGCGAGCAGCTCGGCCTTGTCCTCGGTGGTCACGCTGTCGTCCAGGTAGCCCATCAGATGCTGGAGGGCGTTGACCTGTCGGCCCAGAGAAGCGGGCTTGGCCAATGCCTGCATGAAGAGGGTCTCGTAGCCGTCCAGGAGCTCATCCATCGGCAGAGTTCCGGCCTCGGCCACGAGCCTGCCCAACTCGTAGTAGTGCTTCGGGCTGTGCGCCAACAGCAGCATCTTGTGCGCCGTATGGAACTCGACGACTGCGCCCGGCGAGGGATCTTTCTGGCGCAAGGTTCGCCACCGATAGTAGGCGTACACGCGCGTGATGAAATTCTCACGCAGGGGCTTGTCGTTGAGACGGCCCTCCTCCTCGAGGGGCAGGTTGGGCATCTGCTCCATGAGAGCCTGCGCGAAGAGCCCGACTCCGTCGTGGCCGGGGACGTTGTTGTGGTCGTAGAGGCGCACACGTGCCATACCGCAGGAGGGTGAGCCCTTCTTGAGGATGAAACCGTGCAGGTCGTCCTTCCGGAGAGACTCGACTCGTTGGTCCGAATACTCCTGCATGCGCTCGGTCCAGTCCTCGCCGGTGCGAATGCCGCGCATGATGACACCGTCATCCGTGCGAAGAAGGTTGACCGGTTCGCGGGGTGTGCCCATACCCACTTCCACCTCTGGGCAAACAGGCACCCAGCTGAAGTGCTGCCCCAGGACCCCGGTAGCATAGCGGTCGCGTTTGTGGCCGCCATCGTGGCGTACTTCTTCGCCGAGCAGACAAAGGCTGATTCCTACACGTGGACGTTCAGCGGCCAAAGATCTCCTCCATCTTCTGCCGACGAAAGGCGAAGATCTTCGCCACGTCGGGCCCCACGAGCAGCCGGTTGACGAGCCGCCCGCCGAGGTGATCGTACTGTACATGATCGCGGGCAATGGTCTGCCCGTCTCGCTCCTCGAATGTATGCTCATGAATCCAGGCGCGGTAGGGCCCACGTCTCTGCTCATCGACAAAGCGGTACGGCGGCTCCCATGCTGTGATCTCGCTTTGCCATCTGATGGGTAAGCCGCGCAGGCGGAGCCGGTATTCGATGAGAGTTCCGGCAGCCATCTCGATCGGATCCGGGGTGAGGACCTCGAACTTCAGCCACCCCGGGGTGAGCAGCTCGAGATTGCGGGCGTCGCTGAAGAACGGGAAGACGTTCATCAGTGGGCGCGGCAGCGTGATTTCGGCTTGGATTTCGTACATAGCAAGCTCCTCAGGAGAGCGACTCAGGAAAGCGCCTCTCGCAGGGCGGCCT
>CALAKE010000009.1 GCA_937922775.1 uncultured bacterium
CAGGACATCATTGCCATCCTCGGCATGGAAGAGCTCTCCGACGAGGACAAGATCCTCGTGGGTCGTGCCAGGCGGCTACAACGCTTCCTCTCCCAGCCCTTCTTCGTGGCCGAGAACTTCACCGGAACACCGGGGAAGTACGTCAGCACCGAAGACACGATTCGCGGATTCAAAGAGATTCTCGACGGCAAGCACGACGACCTTCCCGAGCAGGCGTTCCTGATGGTTGGCACCATCGAGGAGGCCCGTGAGAAGGCCGAGAAGATGGCGTCGGACGCGGACGAGAGCTAGAAGCCCCATTGAGCAAGTAGAGCGCTGTCATGGTAGAGCAGAGCACAGAGGATAAAGGGACAGCCGGGGCATCTCCCGGGCTTGCCGCCAAGTTTCAGCTAGAGATCGTCACTCCCGAAGGGCAGCTCGCCGCCATCGAGGTGGACGAGCTGCTGGCACCAGGGCACGACGGCCAGCTCGGCATCCTGCCGCAGCACACCCGCTACATGGCGGTCCTGGGTGTAGGCGAGATGGCCTACCGGGTCGACGGCGAGTGGCACGTGTTGGCTATGGCGCAGGGCCTCATGGAGGTCGAGGGTAATCGCGTCATCATCCTGGCGCAAACGGCCGAGGTGGCCGAAGAGATCGACCTGGCTCGTGCCAAGCAGGCGAAGAGACGAGCCGAAAAAAGGCTTGCTGATCCCGACTCCGATATCGATCTCGAGAGAGCCCAGGCGTCACTGGAAAGAGCTATCGTCCGCCTGCAAGCTGCATCAAGGAATTTCTAACACGGCCAGAGCGGCTGTATCCAACCCTGGAACACCCGCGCGTTCGTGATGTGCCGCCCCGCAGATAACCCGAGGGGGCGGCGAGGAGAAACTCAAATGAAGAACCGACACGTTGTATTGGCCTTGGCCTCATTCCTCGTCCTCGGGACGCTCGGCTGTGGCTCCGCCGCAACAGAGGTGCAGATTGGCGCCATCCTCTCGATGGAAGGTCGCGCTGCTCCGTACGGGGTTTCGATCTGGCAAGGAATGCAGGTAGCGCTGGACGAGATCAACGCTGCCGGGGGGATCGACGTGGGTGGCGGCGGGACCTTGCTCCCGTTGAGCATTACCATGCGCGACGACCAGAGTGACCCACAGGTTGCAATGCGCCACGCGCGAGAGCTCATCGAGCTTCAGGTGCCAGTTGTGATCGCCGCGGACAGCAGCGAGATCGCTCTGGCGATTGCACCCCTGTTCCAGGAGGCCGAGGTCATCTTCATGTCGCCTTCGGCGTCGACACCCAAGCTCAGCGAAGAAGGCGACTACGTCTATCGAAACTACCCTAGCGATGCCCTCGAGGCGGTCAATATGGCCACCCACATCTACAATCGGGCGGGCGTCCACGAGATTGCCATCGTAGGAAGCCAGTCGGAGTATGGTCTGGGAGTCAAGAATGCGTTCGTCGCGCGCTTCCGCATGCTGGGCGGAACAGTTACAGTCCAGCCGACTTTCGAGACTGAAGCTATCGATGTGTCGGCAGAAATCGAAGGATTGAGCGGGTTCGATTTCGATGGCATCTACATCGCCGGCTATTCGAGCGAAGTGGCGACAGTAGCGAGGGCGGTCCGCGACGCTGGAATCGAGGTTCCCTTGTTTGGTACGGGGGCGATTCTTGCCGAAGAGCTCGTCGAGTTGGGTGGGGACGCGGTAGAGGGTCTGGTTTTCCCCAGTCCGCTGTTCGACCCGGCGAGCGAAATCGACGAGTCGCGCCGGTTCGTGGCCGCCTACCAGGAGCGCTTCGGCGACTCCTACGACGTCTACTCCGCGCACGGCTGGGACGCTGTGAAGATCATCGCCCAGGCAATCCAAGAGAACGGGCTCCGTGCCGAGGAAATCCGCTTTTACCTGAATGCGATGAACCCCTTCGAGGGGGCTGCGGGCTCAACCTCCTTCGATGACAAGGGTGACGTGCGAAAATTCCACCGCATGTTCGTGATCCAGGGCCGCCAGGCTGTTCCGGTCGCGGTTGAGGGTGGGGCATAATAGCGACCACATCCGTGGCCCCGAAGCGGACACCAGAGAGCCGTGTTTTCCAAGCCGTGCACAGGATATCCACACCCTGTGCACAAGCCACGCACAGACTTTGAAGGGGTTTTTCGAGCCTTTTCCACAGGGTTCTCCAGCGTTGATCCACAGCCTTTCCACAGGAATATCAACAGATGTGGCACGCGCTTCGTAACCTGCTACGGCACCGGGTGCTGATACAAAGTCTCGTTGCTCGGGAGCTCAAGGCGCGCTATCGAGGCTCGGTCTTCGGATTTCTCTGGTCGTTCATCAATCCCCTGCTCCTGCTGGCGGTCTATACCACCGTTTTCATGACGATCTTCACCCCGCCACAGGGGGAAGGGGTGGACACTCAACCCTACGCGCTCTTTCTCTTTTGCGGGCTCCTGCCGTGGACGTGGTTCTCGGCCTCGCTGCTGGATGCCTCCAACTCACTATTGGTCGGCGGCAACCTCATCAAGAAGCTCCTGTTCCCGGCCGAGATCCTCCCCATCGTCAGCGTCCTCGCCAACGGCGTGCACTTTCTCCTTGGCCTCTCGATCTACTTGCTGTTCTGGGTCGTCTTCAAGCCCGCGGCGATCAGCCTGCACGCCCTCTGGTTGCCGCTTGTGATCTTCGTCCAGCTCGTCCTGACGCTGGGGCTGGGGCTATTCCTGGCTGCTCTGGCCGTGCACTTTCGCGACATTCGCGACATCCTCTCAAACGTGCTGACGCTGTGGTTTTTCATGACGCCGATCATCTACTCGCTTTCGTTCGTCTCCGAGCGGGCCCCCTGGCAAATCACCTGGGTGATCAGCTACCTGAACCCGATGTCTCACATTCTCAATGGCTACCACACGGCAATTTTCGAAGGCACGCTGATTCCCTGGAAACGGCTGCCCGTAACATTCGCCGTGGCGTTGGGCCTCTTCTTCATCGGTTACTTCTTCTTCGACCGGTTGCGGGACTCCTTCCCGGAGGAGGTCTGATGTC
This sequence comes from uncultured bacterium, assembly GCA_937922775.1. GTDB lineage: Bacteria > Acidobacteriota > UBA890 > UBA890 > UBA890 > CALAKE01. Next base: position 3,015 of record CALAKE010000009.1, read on the forward strand.
GAAGGGTGCGGCGATCATCATCGACCGGGTCAGCAAACAGTACCGGCGCTTCGCACATACGCATCGATTCCTGACGCTGAAGAGCGCGCTGGTAGGCGGCAATATGTTCAAGGCGCTGGCCCCTGACCAAGTCTTCACCGCCCTTGATGACGTCAGCATGACGATCGAGAAGGGCGAGACCTTTGGCGTGATCGGCGGCAACGGCGCCGGCAAGAGCACCCTGCTGAAGATCATCGCCGGCACAACCAAGCCGACCACCGGCGAATCCGAGGTGAACGGCAAGATTTCGGCGCTGATCGAGCTCGGGGCGGGATTTCACCCAGAGATCTCAGGACGCGAAAACGTCTTCATCAACGGTATTATGCTCGGATTGACGCGCGCGGAGATCGGAGAGCGGTTCGACGATATCGTCGCGTTCGCCGAGCTCGAGGAATTCATCGATGCGCCGGTGAAAACCTACTCCTCCGGCATGTACATGCGGCTGGGCTTTTCGGTAGCCATCCACGTCGAGCCCGATGTCCTACTGATCGACGAGGTCCCGGCCGTCGGCGACGAGTCCTACGTGCACAAGTGCCTCGACAAGATTGCCGAGTTCAAACGCCGCGGCAAGACGATCCTTCTTGTTTCGCACGCGCTCGAGACGGTCAGCATGTTGTGTGATCGGGTGATGTGGCTAAGGGCCGGGCAGGTGCAGGTCATCGGAGACCCCCCCGCTGTCATTGGCGCATACCGAAATTGGGTTGCCAAGAAGGAGGATGAAGAGCTAGCGGCGGACCATCAACAACGGGTGGAAGCCGCGGCCGCGCGGGAACCGAGCGACGGCGCCCCGGTCGAGCCTGCGCGACCCGTACCGGATGCGCCCGATGTGCCCGCCGAATCACCTGAAGACGGCAAGCAGGGGGCAGAAGCTCCCTACGAGCCGGGGCGGTGGGGGAGCCGACAGGTCGTGATCGACGAGATCCGCCTGCTGGACGCGGAGGGCGAGCAGCGATATGTCTTCACTTGTGGTGAGCCGATGACCATCGAGATGAGGCTGTCAGCAGCGAAACCCGTGGACGACTTCGTCTTCGGCCTCGGCATTTTCAATTCGAACGGTGTCTGCTGCTATGGCACGAACACCGACATCGAGAAATTCGAGGCCGGCAGTCTAACCGGGGAGGCGACAGTGCGTGTCGTCATCCCTGAGCTGAATCTCATTGAGGGAACCTACTACCTCGACGCGGCCGTACACCGACGCGACAGCTTCGCCTACGATTACCAGCG
>CALAKE010000010.1 GCA_937922775.1 uncultured bacterium
GGTCTTGCGCCGTGCGGATGGCCGCGCCCTTCCCCTGGTTGACCTCGTGGTAGACGACGTGAATGCGCTCGTCGCTGCCCTCGACCTCCGTTTTCAGCAGGTCGACCGTACCGTCTTGCGAGCAATCGTCGACGATGACGAGCTGCCCGACCCAGGGGGAATCCAGCACCTGCTCTAGGATGGTGCGCAACGTCGACCGCTCGTTGTACACGGGCATGATGACGGAGAGCACCGGCTCGGGCTCGAATTGGGTCAGGTTGCGATCGAGGGTCAAGGCTCGGCCTGTCAGAGGGGTTTGGACGTGGAGATCTGCCGATACGCTGATCGAACGAGCGGGATTGTCCCAGTACCACGGGGACCGATCAACCGCTGTTCCTACCATGGGGCCTAAGGGCGGGCAACGCCGGGAGGGCGCAGACTGCTGCGGCTACCAAATCTTGGGTTCCCAGCCTCAGAGCTATACAACCTGTTGTGTACCAGGTATTCTACGGCGGCTGCGGAAGTGCTAGAATCCGCAGCAACAGGGGCTTTCTAGCAGAAAGCGGCCTCCGCAGCGGCCGCGATGAAAACCGTTCGACTGGATACGGGAGGCACGTGGCCAGGAGGCCCGTGCACGTGTGGAAACTTTCGAAGCTGGAGATTCGCGGCTTCAAGTCGTTTGCGCAAAGCGCTGAGCTCGATTTTCCAGAGGGTATTACCGCCGTCGTTGGTCCCAACGGCTGCGGAAAAAGCAACATCTCCGACGCTATCGTCTGGGTCCTGGGCGAGCAGAGCACTCGTGCGCTGCGCGCGCACCGCATGCAGGACGTCATCTTCCAGGGAAGCGCCACGCGTCGTGCGATCGGTCTCGCCGAGGTCACGCTACGCCTGAGCAATGGCCAGCCTGATTCAGCTGAAGCCGAGCGTGAAGCCTGTCTCATCGAGATCCCGGCAAACGTCGATGTCGACGCAACCGATGACGCACCGCTCATTGACGCCCCGGGCAACGGTAACGGCCATGGAAGTGGCAACGGCGCAGGCACCGAGGTGGCTGGCAACGGGAACGGAAACGGAGCGGGCGCTGAGGCGGCTGGCAACGGCAATGGTGGCCACCACAGCGGCGCCAACCTGCCGATCGTTACCGAGGCCTCCAGCAACGGCATCGACGAACTCGCCATCACTCGCCGCCTCTACCGTTCGGGAGACAGCGAGTATTTGCTCGATGGCAACCGCTGCCGCCTGCGGGATATCAGGGAGCGGTTGGCTGGCACCGGCCTCGGGGCTCGCGCATGTTTCACCATTGGGCAGGGCAAAATCGATCAAGTTCTTTCCGCCAGCGCCGTCGAGCGCCGCGCGCCGATCGAAGAGGCGGCCGGCATCACTCTCTACCGGCAACGTCGCCACCTCACCGAGCTGAAGCTGGAAGCGACCGCGCAGGACGTGGCGCGCCTCAACGACATTACCGAAGAAGTTGCCAAGCACGTGCGCAGCCTCAAGCGGCAGGCGGGGCGGGCGAAGCGCTACAAGAAGCTGCGCGACCGGCTGCGCGAGATCGAGCGTACCTGGCTCTCAGCAGCCTACACGGAAGCGACCGGCGCGCTGGAGCTGGCTCAAGCGGCGGTCGCGGGCTGCGTGTTTGCCGAGCAGGCCACCCGCACCAAGCTCGAAGCGACGGGCGCCTTGCTGTCGGTGGCTCGTCGTGAACTGCAGGAAAGCCGTGCGGAGGAGCAGGCCCGGCAGCAGGGGCTCTATCAGAGCCAACTCGAGCACGAGCGGTTGAAGGCGGAGTCCCGACGGCAGATCGACCGGGCTACCTTTGCGGAGCAACGCCAGGAGGAGCTGGGTCGTCGCCTCGTCGAGGTGAAGGAGCGTCTGGAAGAGGCCGAAACCCTGAGGGAGCATCGGCAGGCCGCGGCGCAGGAAGTTGAAAAGGCCGCGGAGATCGCCGGGCAGATTTTGGCTGAGGCCGAGCAGCAGTTGCAGGCGACGCGGCGCCGGCTGGAAGAGGCCGTGCGGGCGATGGACAAGCCCGAGCAGAAGGACCTCGATCCAAGTGAGTTGGAAGGGAGGCCGTTGCTCGCCCACTTGCTTGTCGACGAGCAAGACTTTCCGGCTTTGCGACTGACCCTGGGCGACCTTCTCGATGCCCCGATCCTGGGGGCCGACGACATCGATTCATGGCGTCAGGAAGTTCTGGGCGGTGCCACCAGTGAGCACGCCCTTTGGCCGGCCGGAACCGCTATGGCGGTTTTGCCGCCCGCCGACGATCGCATCGTCGGGTCGCTGGTTGAACGCGTGGAGGGTCGCTCCGAGGCTGCCCGTGCGGTGCTTGCGGTCCTCCTGCAGAACACCTGGATGGTGAAGGGCGCCGGCAACGTTGCCGAGCTGGCCGATGAGCACCCCGGCCATTCGTTCGTCGATACGACGGGCAGTTGCTGGGGCTCGGGCGTGGAGGTGCGAGCCCAGGGCAGGCAGCTCGCGCTGACGGCATTCCGCCGGGCCGAAAAGGCCGGCGCGGTGCAGGACCCCGCGTCCGCGGGGAAAGAGCAAGAAGCCGAAGCCATCACGTCACCTGAGGAGCTTGCTGATCGCGAGGCTCGCGACCGGGCGAAGGCAGCGCATCGAGCTGCCGCGTCCCAGGCCGATGCGGTGCGACAGGAAGTTGCGGTTTCAGAGGCGGCGTGCAAACGGTTGCGGCACGAGATCGAGCGTACGACGGGCGAGGTCAGCTCGCTGAGGGCAGCGGTCGAAGAGGCCAAGGAATGCTCGGAGAAAGCGCGCCGAGAGGCCGAGGCGGCCGCCACACGCAGCCAGGAGATCGAGTCGGAGCTCGAAGTTTCGGTGAGCGACGACAGTGCCGCCGAAGCGACCGTGGCGGGCTTGGAGGCGGCCATGTCGCAAAGCCGGGCCGAGCTGGAACGCGTCCAGTCGGTGCGGTCCGAACGTGACATCGTGGCGGCCGAGGCGCGTATGGGCCTCCAGCACCTCGAGGAGCAGATCCGCGAGCGTCTCAACATCGAGCCACACCAGGTGCACCAGGCAGCCGCTGATCAGGAAGCCGCCGTTGCTACGGAAACCGTCGAAGCGGGCACCGCTGAGGCAGGCAGCGCGGAAGCCGAGGCGGGGCAGGAGACATCGCCCGAAGAAGAAGCGCCCGCGCACGATGTGAACGCTCTGCGCGACGAGGTCCACGAGATTCAGGCGGCTATTGACAAGCTCGGGCCTGTCAACCTGGTGGCCTACGACGAGTTCATCGAGGAAGAAGCGCGATTCAAGGAACTCGACGCCCAGCGAAAGGACTTGTTCGCCGCGACCGACAATCTCAGGGAGGCGATTCGGACGATCGACGAGGACTGCACCGAGCGCTTCACCGACGCGTTCGAGGCGATCAACGGCTACTTCCATCGCATCTTCCGGCAGCTCTTCGGCGGCGGTAAGGCCTCCATGAGCCTCGACGATCCCGAGGATCCGCTGAACACAGGCATCGAAATCTCGGCCCAACCGCCCGGAAAGAAGCTGCAGAACATCCGCCTGCTCTCGGGTGGCGAGCGCTCGCTGGTTGCCCTGGCGCTCCTGTTTGCGATCTTCGAGTACCGGCCAGCGGCCTTCTGCATTCTCGACGAGGCCGATGCGGCCCTCGATGAGCCCAACGTGGATCGCTTCCTGCGCGCCCTGAGCGCGTTCCAGGATCGCACCCAGTTCATCCTCATCACCCACAACAAGCGCAGCATGGAGATGGCCGACCTGCTGTACGGGGTGACGATGCAGGAGAGCGGCGTCTCCACGCTGGTGTCGGTGCAGCTCAACTGAGGATGTCTCCGCGACCGGCCACACCCGCGCTAACGGTCGACGTGATCATCGAGATCGAGGGCGGCGGAGTCGAAGGCGATCGCATCCAGCGTCCAGGTATCGTTTTGATCGAGCGGCGCAACCCGCCGTCCGGCTGGGCTCTTCCCGGAGGCTTCGTGGATGTCGGCGAGACGGTGGAACAGGCTGCGGTGCGCGAGGCAGAGGAGGAAACCGGGCTCGAGGTCGAGCTCGTGCGCCAGTTCCACGTCTACTCCGATCCGCGCCGCGACGATCGTGGCCACACCGTCTCGGTCGTCTTCGTGGGGCGCGCCAGCGGCACTCCGACGGCGGCGAGCGACGCGGCGGATGCCAGTGTTTTTGCGGCCGGTACGTTGCCGACCCAGATCGCCTTCGACCACGCGCAGATCCTGTCGGACTACTTCAACGGCAGGTACTGAGGCTGTGGCAGGGTGCGCGCTAGTGGCGCGTCTCTCCGACCTCTTCTTCGTGGACGACGCTGGCGATTTCCGGCCAGCGGCGGGTCAGCGCCTCTGCGCTGTTGCCCAGGCCCTCGAAGGCGGCCGCCCAGTCTTGGCCGGCGGCGGTCATGGCGCCGAGGTCTTTGCGTGGCCGTCGCCATGCTCCGGACGACAGGAGCGCCCACAGAACGCGAGCTTTGCGTGGCGATCCATCCTGGTTGAGGACCCAGTCGCGTTTGAACTCCTGCTTCAGGTATTTGAAGAGGGGCCGATTGGCATGGTCGGAAATGACGCGTAGCGCAGCGAACGGAATACCCTGGTCGGCGGCAAGCTTCGCCCAAGCGCCACCTTCCATCTCGACGATGTGCGCACCGCTGCCCTCGTGTAGGAGGTCGCGTTCGTCAGGATCGTGCAGCCCCCGGTCGACGGTGATGGCATCGGCCTCGAACCACGGCACGAGCTCTTCGGCGAGTAGCGCGGCGATGGCTTCCCTCAACCTGATATCGGCTGTGGCGACAACGGCGTGGGGAGGTTCCGCGTGCCGCCAGTCCCTGACCAGAACGGCGGTGCCCGCAGGGCGATCAGGATGTAAGCTGCCGGCTACGCCCACGTTGAGAACGGCGGCCGGGCGTAACTTTCGCAGGGCGCGGTCGAAGGCAGCATCACTGCTGCGGCCGATCCCTGCTGCCAGCAGGGCGATACGGCAATCGATGATCTCGGTACGAGACAGGCGTGGCAGCTCGCCGCTCATGCCCAGGCGGGTAGCGAACGGTCGTAGCTCGTTCGCTACGGCGGCAGTGATCAGCAGGTCGACGGGTTGCGACTCGTTCTCGGGCACTCTCTGTCATTCCCTTCCGCCGAAGGATTCTACCAATGTGCGCGCCGCGCGGCTGCCTCTGGGGTGGGGGAAGACACCTTGCTGAATCTCCGGGATGACGTGACTACCATTCGGGGTGTGGGCCCACGCCGGGCCGAAATGCTGGCGAAGGTAGGCATCATCACGATCGACGACCTACTTCTGAACCTGCCGTTTCGCTACGAGGACCGCAGCGCCGCGGCAACCATCGCCGAGCTCGAGTCGGGTCCCCCCGTGACCGTGCGCGCCAGGGTAAAGACGTGCAGGGCCGTGCGTGGGCAGCGCTGGCGCGTGAGGGTGGAGGCAAAGGTGGAAGACGCCACCGGCCAGCTTCGAGTTGTCTGGTTCAACCAGCCGTACATCGCCAATTCTGCGACCGCAGGAACAGAGGTCTGGTTGTACGGCTCCGTGACGACGCACAAGGACGAGCCGCAAATGGTGAATCCGGTGCTCGAGGTGGCTGCCGAAACCCCGCTTCACGTCGGCCGCCTTGTGCCGGTCTATCGTCGCATCGGGGACTTGGGTCCAGGGCTCCTACGCCGCCTGATCTCGGTCGCGCTGAGCTCTGATCTATCCATCGAGGAGAGCTTGCCGGCAGATACGAGGCAGCGCTTCGACCTAATGGACCGGGAGCCGGCCCTCCGGGAGGTCCACGATCCTCCAGAGAATGCTGATCCCGATGTGTGGAATGCGGCGCGCTCCGGTGCCCACATGCGCCTGATCTTCGAGGAGTTCCTCGCCTTTCAGACGACGCTCCTGATGCAGCGGCCGAAACGAGAAGGTGGGGTGGGAGAGCCACCAAGGGCGGCTGCCCAACTCAGCGTGGCGGGGCAACTAGAAACGGCTGGGGTAGCGGAGGGGGCCAAAGAGCAAAATCTCTTCCTGTCTCTTCTCCAGGAGGCCAAGGGCGAGGTCTTGGCGGCCCTGCCTTTCGGGCTCACAGAGGGGCAGGGGAGGGTGCTCGACACCATCCTCGAGGACATGGTTCGGCCGCAGCCGATGCACCGACTTCTGCAGGGTGACGTCGGGTGTGGCAAGACCGCCGTAGCTACCAGCGCCATGTTGCTGGCCGCACTCGGCGGCAGACAGGCGGCTCTGCTCGTTCCCACCGAGATTCTGGCGGTCCAGCAGGCAGGGACGCTGCGCTCCCAGGCAGCGCATTTCGGCATGCAGGTGGCGTGCATCACCGGGAGCCAGGCGTCAGCTGAGCGTCGGCAGGCCGAGGCGGCGGTCGCTAAAGGAGAGATTCCCCTGGTGGTGGGAACGCACGCCATCCTCGAGGAGCGGATTCGCTTTGCAGGTCTCGGTCTTGCCGTCATTGATGAGCAGCATCGGTTTGGTGTCCGGCAACGAGCAGCGCTACGGGAGAAGGGGGAAATCAGCAAGCAATCGACGACGGTGGCTGATGCCGCCCAGGAGATCAGCGATATTGCACGGCCTGACCTGCTCGTGATGACCGCTACTCCCATCCCGCGAAGCCTGGCGCTGACGATCTATGGAGATTTGGATCTGTGCACGATCCCTGATATGCCTCCAGGTCGCCAGCCAGTACAGACCAAGGTCGTGGCCGACGAACGTTGGCCGATGATCGTGGAGCTCCTGCGCGAAACGGTGACTCGTGGCGAGCAGGCCTATGTTGTTGCGCCGCGCATCGAACCCGATGCCGAAGGGGCAGTCGAGCTGCGCGATGCCGTTACTTTGCGGGCCGAGCTGCAGAGAGTGCTCGGAGGTACGATGGGAGCCGCGGGATCGGTTGGCCTCTTGCACGGGGGGCTCGACGGTATGGCCAAGAACGCGGCGATGGCGGCCTTCGTCTCCGGGCAGACCCGGGTGCTGGTGGCGACAACTGTAGTCGAAGTGGGGGTCGATGTTCCGAACGCCACGCTCATCGTAGTCCAGCATGCGGAGCGCTTTGGGTTGGCTCAACTTCATCAGCTACGCGGGCGCGTGGGCCGAGGGTCTGTGCCCTCGCAATGCGTCTTGGTTGCGCATCCGCCACTGACGGAGGTGGCACGGGCCCGACTACTGGCTGTGCGCGATCATCACAACGGCTTCGAGTTGGCAGAACAAGATCTCGTACTGCGCGGACCAGGGGAGGTGCTGGGAACTCGGCAAGCTGGCGCTCTGGGCCTCAGGCTCGGTGATCCCGTTCGCGACCACGACTGGCTGGTGGCCGCCAGGGAGGAGGCTGGCCGACTGCTCGCGGCGAAGGACGATCCGGCCCGAGACTATTGCGAGCGTGTCAGAAGGGAGTGGCGCCGCAGCCTGAGCCTGCTGCGTGCAGGGTAGGGTGAAGGCAAGCGTGTGGCCTGTAGGACTCGATGCTTTGAGAACCGGAAGGGTTAGGATGAGCCGATGCGGGTAATTGCCGGAACGGCAAAGGGACACACCCTCAAGGTACCAAAGGTGGCTGGGCTGCGGCCCACCAGCGACCGGGCCCGCGAGTCGCTCTTCAACGTCCTGACACCGGGCCTGGCCGGTGCGCGCGTGCTCGATGTATTCGCCGGTTCGGGTGCATTAGGCATCGAGGCCCTGAGCCGAGGAGCTGTCGAGGCGACATTCATTGAACGCAGCCGGCGCGCCGGCGAGGTGCTGGCCGAGAATATCGAGAAGTGTGGGTTCGGCGAGCGCGCGACCATTATTCCGGCCGACTGGCGCACCGCTCTGCGGCGCCTCGGCGGCAGCAACGCGCGCGATGCTGCGCTGGACGAGGCACGAGGCGATTCGCGCGGCAAAGCACCCGCCGCCGCACGCTTTGAGCTGGCTCTGTTCGATCCTCCCTATGCTTGGGAACAGGCCGACGCCTGCCTCTCCGCCATGGCCGAGCATTCGTTGCTCGCAGCAGACGGGCTGGCCGTGATCGAGCAGCGTGCCACGACGCAACTGGCGATGCCGGCGGGATGGTGCCTCGAGCGCCTGCTGAAAGTGGGCGATAGCGCCTTCTGGCTATGTGTTGAGATGACTGGCTCTGGCTGAGGGTCGGTAAGCGAAGGCCAGACGAGCTCCTAGCAGGAATGCCCCGACGTCGATGGGCCGCCGCGCCCCGGAATTTGTTGCGGCTGGGAGGAGGGCGGCACTATACTCGCCTGCAGGCAGTATCACTCTCACCCGGCAGCCGCTGCCTCCCTTTTTCCGAGGCCTACGATGGATATTATTGCCGTCTATCCGGGTTCCTTCGATCCGATTACGCTCGGTCACCTGGATATCGTCGAGCGCTCGAGGGGGCTTTTCTCCAAGGTCATTATCGCCGTCCTCAGGAATCCGCAGAAGAATGCTCTTTTCAGCTTGGAAGAGCGGGTGGAGATCACGGAAGAAGTCTGCCGGATCTATCCCGAGGTCGAGGTGCAGTCGTTTGACGGCCTGCTGGTCGACTTTGCCGAGCAGACGGGCGCGCGAGGGATCATCCGCGGCCTGCGAGCGCCAACGGACTTCGAGTACGAGCTGCAGATGGCGCTGATGAATCGGCGCCTCAACGAGCAAGTTGAAACACTATTCATGGTTCCGCGCGAGACCCATACGTTCGTCTCATCGAGCCTGGTCAAGGAGATTGCCTCTCTGGGAGGGTCGGTGGAGGGCCTCGTTCCACCTTTGGTCGAAAAACGCCTGCGCGAAAAGCTGGCGTCCTGAATGGGGGTAGGAAATGGAAATCACAAAGCGGCTGACTCGAGTCGCTCCGTCCGCAACGTTGGCCGCCGGCGAAAAGGCGCGTCGTCTACGCGAACAGGGAGTCGATGTTGTCGACCTGGGACCGGGCCAGCCCGACTTCCCGACACCTCCCGACGTCTGTCGCGCTGGCCAGGAAGCCATCGATGCAGGACACACGCGCTACACGCCAGGAGCCGGCGTGCCGGAGCTGCGCGCTGCGGTGGCCAAGTACTACACCGACCTGTACGGCATCGAATACAGCCCGGCCGAGACGATGATCGCTTGCGGGGGCAAGCACGCCCTCTATTCGATTTTCTCGGCGCTGATTGAGCCTGGCGACGAGGTCATCATTCCGACACCTTACTGGGTTTCGTATCCGGACCAGGTGCGGCTCGTGGACGGTCAGCCGGTCTATGTCGACGCTGCGGAGGAAGATGGATGGATCATCACGCCGGAGGCTGTGGAGGCTGCTTGCACCGATCGCACGCGCGCCATCATCTTGAACTCGCCGAGCAATCCGACGGGCGCCACCATGCCCCAGGGCGTGCTCGAGGATTTCGCCCGCCTCGCGATCGAGCGCGACATTGCGATCGTCTACGACGAGTGCTACGACCGCTTTGTCTACGAAGGGCAGCGGCACGCGTCGCCCCTCGACCTCGGCAAGGACGCGAAGCCGGTGACGATCGTCGTGGGCTCAGCTTCAAAGACCTACTCTATGACCGGCTGGCGCCTTGGCTGGACGGTTGGGCCGCGAGCTGTGACCGACGCGATGTCGCGCCTCAACAGTCATCTGACCAGCAATGCGTGCTCGGTTAGCCAGCAGGCCGCCCTCGCCGCCTTGAGCGGCGATCAGGCTTCGGTTGCCGAGATGCTCGAGGCATTCGCCGAGCGTCGTGAGATGGTGATCCAGCGGCTGTCGCAGATGCCCGGAGTCACTTGCTCGCGCCCGATGGGAGCCTTTTACGCTTTCCCGAACATCTCGGAGCTTCTTTCGGACCAGTTCCCGACCTCCGGAGATCTGGCCACTCATCTCATCGATGAGGCCCACGTCGTTACAGTGCCAGGGACGGCCTTTGGCCGCGACGGCTATCTGAGGTTGTCGTTCGCGACCTCGATGGACCGGCTGGCCGAGGCAATGGACCGGATGGACAAGGCATTCGGGGAGCTGGTCTAGAGACTGCGGGGAGCCGTCTCGGGGATTTCGGAGGGAGTGGGCCCAGGGTTAGGCTGACGGCAGCGCTCTGCTCGGGCCGAGCTATGCTGTTTGACGAGAGGGGACCCGCCCCCGCACCGACGAAGCCCGATGTCCATATTCAATCTACAAGCCGAGTACGAGCCGCAAGGCGACCAGCCCACGGCGATCTCTGCCTTGGTGGAAGGCCTGAAAGCCGAGGAACGGCACCAGGTGCTGCTCGGCGTCACGGGTTCGGGCAAGACCTTCACTATGGCGAAGGTCATAGATACCGTGCAGCGGCCGACCCTGGTGATCGCGCACAACAAGACGCTGGCGGCGCAGCTCTATCAAGAATTCAAGAACTTCTTCCCGGGCAATGCGGTCGAGTTTTTCGTCTCGTACTACGACTACTACCAGCCCGAGGCCTACCTGCCGGCGACCGACACGTATATTGCCAAGGAAACCCTGATCAACGACGAGATCGACCGCTTGCGGCACTCGGCGACGCGCGCCCTATTCGAGCGCCGCGACGTGATCATCGTCGCTTCGGTCTCCTGCATTTATGGCCTGGGCTCGCCCGAGGCCTACTACGGCATGCTGCTGCTGCTCGAGAAGGGCCAGAGAATGGCGCGCAAGCCGCTGCTGCGTCGCCTCGTGGAGCTCCACTATCGGCGCAAGGAGGGCGAGCTGGAGCGCGGCACTTTCCGTGTCCACGGTGATGAGATCGAGCTTTTCCCACCCTATGGGGAGACGGCGGTCCGCATCGTGCTCGAAGACGACGAGGTCGTGGGCCTCGCGGAGATCGATCCGCTTTTTGGCGACATGGTCGAGATGCACGAGCGCATGCCGATCTACCCGGGCTCGCACTACGTAACAACGGACGAGAGCCGCATCGCGGCGATCGAGTCGATCAAGGTGGAGCTCGACGAACATCTGGAGTTCCTGCAGCAAGAGGGCATGCTCCTGGAGGCGCAGCGTGTCCATCAGCGGACGATGTACGACCTCGAGATGATGCGCACCCTCGGCTACTGCCACGGCATCGAGAACTACTCCCGCCACCTCACTGGACGTGCCCCTGGCGAGCCGCCACCTACCCTCATCGAATACCTGCCCGACGACCACATGATCTTCATCGATGAGAGCCACATGACCGTGCCGCAGCTTCGGGGCATGTACAACGGCGACCGCTCGCGAAAGAGCAACTTGGTGGAGCATGGCTTTCGGCTGCCCTCGGCGCTCGACAACCGGCCGCTGAGGTTCGAGGAGTTCGAGGACCTGGTGGGGCAGACGACGTATGTCTCGGCGACACCCGGGCCGTATGAGTTGGAACAGGCCGAGGGTGTCGTGGTTGAGCAGGTGATCAGGCCCACTGGGCTGACCGACCCTGATATCGAGGTGCGGCCCGCCCGCGGACAGGTCGACGACCTGCTCGCCGAGATCCGCGTGCGCGTGGAGAAGGGCGAGCGGGTCCTGGTAACCACGCTCACCAAGCG
>CALAKE010000011.1 GCA_937922775.1 uncultured bacterium
GAAGGCTGGGGCAGTTTTCGAATTGCCCACTTGGCCACGGGTGACAAGATCGGTGTAGAGATATTCGAATTTCGAAACGCGGAGAAACGAGACAATAACTTTGAATACTGGAAAACTGGGGTCTTTCACTTTTGCGTACAAGACCCGGATGTCGAGGGCCTGGCCGCGAAGATCGTAGAAAACGGAGGCAAACAGCGGATGCCCGTGCGCGAATACTACCCCGGTGAAAAACCGTACCGCATGGTGTATTGCGAAGACCCCTTCGGCAACCTCATCGAAATCTACTCCCACAGCTATGAGCTGACATACTCCGCGGGAGCATATCAGGAATAGTCTGACCCACGGTGAGAGAGTCTCCCGACTCCGCAGAGGTGACTATTCAGTCGTTCAGGTGGATGACGCGCTTTCCGAACGCCTCACCCTTGAGCAGCCCCACGAATGCGGCGGGCGCTTGCTCCAACCCTTCTATCATCTCCTCGCGGTACCTGATCCTGCCCTCTTTGACCCAGGCGCCCATCTGGCTGGCGAATTCCGGGTAGAGATGGCCGAAGTCATCGAAGACGATGAACCCGCGCATGGTCATCCGCTTGCGGAGGATCTGCCCCATGAGGTAGCTGATCCGATCGGGCCCATCGGGCAGCGACGTCGCATTGTATTGCGAGATGAGGCCGCAGACCGGGATGCGCGCGCAGGGGTTCAGCAGCGGCAGCACCGCGTCGAACACGGCGCCGCCAACGTTTTCGAAGTAGATGTCGATGCCGTCCGGCACGGCAGCCTTCAACGCATCGGAAAAGCCATCGGCCTTGTAGTCGATGCATGCGTCAAACCCCAGGGTATCGACCACGTGGGCGCCTTTTTCTGGGCCACCGGCAATGCCGATGACGCGGCAACCGAGAATCTTTCCGATCTGCCCGACCGTAGCGCCCACCGGTCCGCTAGCCCCAGCGACCACGAGCGTTTCGCCCGCTTTGGGCTGACCGATCTGCGTCAAGCCGGCCCAGGCGGTCAGGCCCGGCATGCCAAGCACGCCCAGTGCCCAGGAGGGGTTCTCGGGGTCCTTGCCCATGTTGATCACGCCCTTGCCGTTGGACAGCACGTAGTCCTGCCAGCCGCCAAAAGCCACGACCCAGTCGCCTTCGGCGAAGCCGTCGACGTCCGAGCTGACGACCTGCGCAACCGTGCCTCCCACCATGACGTCGCCGATCTCGACCGGCGGGGCATAGGAGGGCGTGTCGCTCATCCGGCCGCGCATGTAGGGATCCAGCGAAAGATATTCGTTGCGCAGCAGCATCTGGCCTTTGCCGGGAGTCGGAGGATCTTCGATCTCCAGGCGCAACGTGTTGTCATCGGGTTCTCCCACGGGGCGCTCGGCCAGGACGAACTTGCGGTTGCGGGTGTTGGATTGCGTCATGGGTGGGCTCCTCTTCTGGTTCGATCCTGGGCTGGTGCAGGGCACGGAAGTATATGTCGCCAGCGGTCGTCAGCTTCAGCGGCTCGTTAGAGAGCTCGCCACCACGCCTCGGGTGCATCGACTCGGCGAGCACCCGCCGAAGAGGCAATGCCCCGAGCTCAGTAGATTCCCGGGATCAACCGATACCGTACAACTTCCGCATAGTCCCGATATCCCGGCAGCTCCTCCTGCAGAGTCCTGTCCTCCAGTGCAGTTCTTACTATGAGAATTACTATCGCTACCGCGGCCGGGATGAGCGTCCACACAGATCCCAGGGCCAGCACAATTCCCGGTAGGGGCAGGATGTTCCCTGCATAGCCTGGATGCCGCACGAAACGGTAGGGGCCACTGTCGCATACCGAATGCCCTCGATCCGTTTGAATGCGCACCATGCTGGAGAAGAAGCGGTTCTCAGCCATCGCCCAGACGCCGAAAAGGTATCCCAGCGCAATTGCGATGAACCCGAGAATCTTGAGTCCGATCGGGAACTCGGGCGACCAGCCGTGGCGGTGATCCAGGCCCGCCACAATAGCCAGCGGAAACGACAAGCTGATCGCCATAAGTGGGGCAAGCACTTTGTCCCATGGCTTCACATCTGTGGTGTCTTCAAACCGGACGCGCTGTCGTTCCGCGAGTAGCCCTGGGTGCCGCCGCTCTGCCCAGAGGCGGCCCAGCAATGCAGCTGCGACGATCTGCAGCGAGAAGATCCACGCTTCCCACCAATCGACATCCCCTCCACAGAGCAGCAGAAGCAGCGGGACCAGCAGATACACCACGGCCACGCGAAGCCACGTCAAAGGCGTCGGTCTATCGACTGCAGCCTGTTCGTCAGTGTCTACGTCCATCACGGCATCGTCTCCTCACACGGGTCCCCATCCCCCGGTACGCACACGATCGATCGAGCAGGCGCGGCGCGAAGCTTGAAGGGATGATGCATCGGGAGGCTCATGCGCTGGTTCGAGTCTCTCTAACATCTTGTTGAGCTGCTACCTCTCGACGGACGTATCCCCCCAGCCTTGCAGGATATGTGGTGCAAGAAGTGACGCAGCTCGATGTCTCTTTCTGGTCCCCATCGTCCGATTCTCTACACCCGGGCCGCCCAACTCAAGGGTGCGATATCGAGCTAGTCGCCGCTGGATATGGCCAATACCCCGCGCTGGTCAACGCTCGATATCACCCTGGCACAACGCTTATAAGGTGTGAACCGCCCCAATCTCGCTGGCGCGAAGTTAACTTGACAATGCCCCGCACAAGTCGCCCTTTTGCAGGAAGATGCCGACGAGGACGCCTATCGGGATTGCCGTCGGACGCTGCGATGCCACCGGTCCGTGGATCGATTCGGATCTGGCGTACTCAGCGCGAAGTGTCGAGACGCTCCGGGACGCAGGCAAACCCCTAGGTAGAGAGGATCTCCTTCAGCTCCGAAATGGAAGGCACCCGGCCGACGAGCTTGGTCTCGCCGTCGATCACCAGAGCCGGAGTCCTCATGATCCCCATAGAAACGATGACCTTGATATCGTCGACCTTCTCCAATTCGTACTCGAGGCCGAGCTCCTTTGCGGCCGCATCCGTTCGTTCAGCGAGCGTCTTACAGTTCGTGCAGCCCGGGCCGACAACCTGAAGTTTCATCGCGTGTTCTCCGATCTACGCAAAGAAATGTCCGTAAATGATGCCGCTCAACGTGGCCATGATGACCACCAACGTGACAAACACCGACGTCTTCTTCCATCCAATGACGCTCGCGATGACGAGCATGTTGGGCAGTGACAGCGCCGGGCCGGCCAGCAGCAGGGCCAAGGCCGGACCCTGGCCCATTCCGTTGGCCAGAAGCCCTTGCAGAATGGGCACCTCGGTGAGGGTCGCGAAGTACATGAAGGCGCCCGCGACCGAGGCGAAGAGGTTGGCGAGCAGAGAGTTCCCGCCGACCGCCGCACTGACCCATTGCGAGGGAATCAGGCCCTCGCCGCCGGGCCGTCCCAGTAGAGCACCGGCGACTAGCACCCCGGCAAAAAGCAGCGGCAAGATCTGCTTGGCGAAGCCCCAGCTCGATTCGAACCAGTAGCCGAGCTCTCCTTCGCCCGTGGCCGTGATCCACGATAGCGCGACAGCACCCGTTGTGAACGCCAGAAGCGGAGACTCCGGAGCCAGGGCGGCCGTAATCAGGACGGCGATGCCTGCCAGGGTCACCTTCCACCACTTCATCCGGAACCAGGCGACCAGAAACACTCCTAACAGGATGCCGAAGGCCGAGGTCAGGCCCCACTTGTGCGAGTACACCAACCACCAGAGTCCAGAGTCGCCGGCAGGCTCGCCCCAGTTGGCGAACACAAGGATGCCTACCATGGCGGCAAAGTAGAGGCCGTTCTGCCACAGTGGCCGCGCGACCTCGGGCTCGGGCATGACCATCTGCGCCTCGGCCTTTTCGACCTCTTCGCGCCGGAAGATCAGGTGCATCAACAGACCGATGACGACCGCGAACACGATTGCGCCGAGGGCACGGGCGAGACCGAGCTTGGGTCCGAGAACCCGGGCGGTGAGGATGATCGCCAGCACGTTGATGGCCGGACCGGAGTACAGGAACGCAGTCGCAGGACCAAGTCCAGCCCCCATGCGGTAGATCCCCGCGAACAAGGGCAAGACCGTGCAGGAGCAGACGGCGAGTATGGTGCCGCTCACCGAGGCCACC
>CALAKE010000012.1 GCA_937922775.1 uncultured bacterium
GCGTGCGACCCTCAACCCGATGGATCATCGCGAGATTGAAGAGGGCGCCCGTGTGTTCCGGATTCACTTCGAGCTCCAACTGATACTCGCGGACAGCGCCCGTCGCGTCGCCTCTCTCTTCCAAAACACGTGCCACCGTGAAATGCGCGCCAGGTACTGACTCGTTGATCTCCAGCGCTCTCCGCGCGTTTTCAGCCGCGTCGTCATACTGCTCGATGAGGAAGCTGACGGCGCCGAGACCAGCGTACGCGGCGGCAGATTCGGGATTCAGCTCGAGCACCTTCTGGAAGGATTCGATGGCACGCTGGTAGTCTGACTGTCGGCGGCTGAGGTCCCCGATGAGGAAGTAGACATGGGGGTGAGGCTCGACGAGCCCCAGTGCGCCCGTGACAGTTGATTCGGCAGCATCAAGGTCGCCCATGGCCATCTGCGCCTCGGCCAGGTGAACATGGAGGTACGGGTCATCGGGCTTCAGGGGGATTGCCGTCCGGTAGAGCTCGATAGCCTCTTGGAATCGCTCCTCCAGGGTGTAGAGCTGCCCCAGGCTCTGGTAGGCGTCGAGCACGCCCGGGTCTTCGGCGAGAATCTCCTGGTACAACCGTTCGGCCTCCAGGTAGTTCTCGAACTGCATGGCCTGCCGAGCATCGATCGATTTGTTGTAGATGCCGATCTTACCGCGGGGGCTCGGCAGCGATTCGTCCGGGTCCGAGGGGGATATCTGGAAGCTGCCGATGTAGCCGAGACTCGCCAGCTTTTCCATCGTATCTTCGTCGACGTTCATGAACTCCGCCCGGGAAGCCTCTTCACTGAAGCGCGCTACGAACTCTTCAGAATCGTCTCGGAGTTGTCCGAATATGGCCCGTTGTTCCTCGACCAGGTTGACCAGCTCCTGGGGGTCCTCCGCCAGGTCGTACAACTCCGGCTCCGGCGACATGATGAGCTTGTAGCGTTCGTCCTGTATCGAGGTCAGGTCGCTCCAGCCGTAATGCAATCTCGCGTAGAAGGTCTCGGAATAGACGTACCTGGGCTCGGCAGTGAAAGCTGATTCGAGATACGGCACGAGGCTCACGCCCTGGACATGGTCGGGAGTCTCGATCCCGCACATTTCGAGCAGGGTGGGCATGATGTCCACGAGCGACACGACTTCGCCGCGCTCGATCCCGCCGAAGCTCTCGAATGGCGTCCAGAGGATCATCGGAACGTGTGTAGCACCCTCATAGATGAAGAAGCCGTGTTGAACCTCGCCATGATCCCCGAGGCTTTCACCGTGGTCGCCGACCAGCGCGATGAACGTCTTGTCACTCAGACCGCGATCCTCAAGATCACGTAGGAGTCGATCGATCTGGCTGTCGGTGAAGGCGATCTCACCCGCGTACAGGTCTTCGGAGTACTGGCTCCGGAAGGGTTCCGGCGGATCGTAGGGCGCATGCGGATCGTACAGGTGCACCCAGAGAAAGAACGGCCCATCTCTGTCCTGAGCGATCCAATCGAGAGTCTCATCGACGACCTCGTCTCCACGGCGCTGGACCGCACCCATGGAGATGAACCGCTGGTCGCTGACGTCGAATTCGTCGAAGTAGGTGTCGAATCCCTGGTTCAATCCCCAGCGCGAGTCGAGAACATAGGCGGCGACAAACGCGGCGGTGTCGTAGCCCTGATCGCCGAGGATCTCCGCCATGGTCATCAGCTCGTCCGGCACGACGTAGCCACCGTTGTCCCGCACACCGTGATAGAGGGGATAGGTGCCGGAGAAGATCGAGGTATGTGCCGGCAATGTTAGCGGCGTCGTCGAGTACGCCCGGCGGAAGGTAACTCCCTGACTCGCCAGCTCGTCAATCGCCGGAGTGTCGACGTTACTCGCTCCATAGGCCCCAATGTGATCGGCGCGAACGGTGTCGATCGTGATGACCAGGACGTTGAACGGTTCCTCCTGACGTAGCTCCGCGAAATCCAGCGACGAATCTCCGCCGCGAAGGAGAAACAGCGTCAGCACGCCTGCTGCCGTCGCGATCAGTACGGCGGCACCCACGAGATGTCGAGCCCTGAGCTTCATGGCGTCTATGATACTTATATCCGGTACCTGGGGGCATGAGCCCCTGAGCGAGATCCGAGCTTAGCGCATGACACGAGCTTGCCAGAATCATCGAACTGGTTTCGCAGCCCTGGCAGCGGCACTGTGGATCGTTCTGGCGGGAGCTTCCAGCGCGACTGCACAACTCCCGCGCTTGGTCGACGTCCGACCAGAGTCGGGAATCGACTTCGAACACCAATACGGTGACGGGGAAGCACTGTACATCTCGGAGTCGGGTGGGTCGGGGGGCGCCTGGTTCGACTTCGACATCGATGGCGCGCTCGATCTCCTGCTGATCAACGCGTTCCCCGATTTCTCTGAGGATCCCCACGGTGCTCCGGCCGCGGCGGCAGCGGCGGGCCACTATGACTGGGGCGGCCATCTTTTGCTCCGTGCCTCGAGCAATCGGTACACGCCAGTGGAGAAAGCCGGCGGCATGGATGACCTCGTCTGGGGAAGCGGTGCAGCCGTGGCCGACGTGGACAACGACGGCTTCCCCGATGTCTTCATCTCTGCTATCGGGCCGGATTGGTTCTACCGCAATAACGGTGACGGGACGTTCAGCAAACAGCCCTCAGGATTGGAGAGCGATACCTGGAGCACGACCGCGACCTTCAATGATTGGGACGGGGATGGTTTCCTAGATCTCTACGTCACGAAGTACGTCGATTTCTACGCGGAGCATATTCCTGTGCCGGGTGACGGCAGTTGCTTCTACCGAGGCATCGAGGTCTTCTGCGGACCGGAAGGACTGGTGGGAGAACGGGACGTCTTCTACAGAAACCATGGCGATGGTTCCTTCTCCCCATGGTTACAGGAGGTTGTCGATCCTGAAGAGACCTACGGGTTTGCGGCCATATCCGTCGACTGCGACAACGATCAACGCCAAGAGGTCTATGTCGCGAACGATTCGAACATCAATCTCCTGTACCGGTGGGCGGATCAAAATGAGGCTGAGGATTGGGCACTCTTCGGCGGCGCGGGCTACAGCGTGGACGGGCGCGAGCAGGCCGGGATGGGCGCGACTGCCGCGGACGTCGACGGCGATGGGCTAACCGACATATTCGTTACCAATTTCCAGAACGACTACAACACTCTCTACCGCAATCGCGGCCACTGTACCTTTACCGACGAAGCAACCAGCTACGGCTTGGCGGCGGGCAGCTTTCCGTTCATGGGATGGGCGCCGATGTTCTTCGATGTGGACGGTGACGGCGACCAAGATCTGTATATCGCCAACGGCCACATCCACCCACAGATGGAGTACGCTGGGCTCGAGACGTTCGACCAGCGAAATCTGCTGTACATCAATCAGCTCGAGACGGGAGCCCCGGGGTTCGTAGAGGTCGGCGAGGATGCGGGAGCGGGGATGTCGATCATCAGCCCGTCACGAGCGGTTATGAGGGGCGACTACGATAACGACGGGGATGCTGATCTGCTGGACACAACGATCAACGATCAGCCCATCTTGCTGCGCAACGAAGGGCCGATCCAAAATCCGGCCTTGCTGCTCACGCTCGTGGGACGTGATTCGAGCCGCTCGCCATATGGTGCCCGTGTCGTGGTCACTTCCGGCGGTATGGTTCAGCATGTCGAACTGCGAGACAGTGATGGCTACGCTGTGAGCAACGACCCTCGCGTCCTCACGCACCTGCCGGGGGGTATCGCCGATCGGGTAGAGATCACCTGGCCGAGCGGAAGAGTGAGTACGCTCAGCGACGTCGAGCCCGCCTGGCTAGTGATTGATGAAATCAGAGGCGAGATCGCTCGAACTGCGTTGGTGAGCACCGTCGAGGCGGAAGACAACGATGAAAGATAGTGCACGTATGAGGAGTGGCGATCCTCCTGCGCTGACCACCGGCTGCCATCTCGCTAGCCTCGTCTTATTCCTCCTCCTCGTGCTCACTGTAGGAGGGGTCGGCGCTCGTGGTGCGAACAATGCCCCTGGGCAGCAAGGGTCACCGAGTCTTCAGCGCGGGATCGAGTTGCTCCGGGGGAACAACATCGACGCTGCGATCGTCGAACTCGAGGCGGCGGTTGAGGAACAGCCTGCTAATCCCGCCGCACAGTACTTCCTCGGCCGGGCCCTCATGCTCGCCGGAAGGAACATAGAAGCCCTGCAGCACCTGGACACCGCGCTGCCGAATGCGGCCGATAAAGGTACGGTGCAACTGGTCAGAGGCCAGGCTTTGCTTGCTTTGGATCGCTTGTCGGAGGCGGAGGCGGCGCTCGACGATGCGGCCGAGGCGCGCCCCGGCTACCCACCGATCGCCTACTATCGCGCTGAGATCTGCTACCTGGCGGGCAAGCCAGAGGAGGCCATCTCGAGGTTCGCCGTCGCTGCATCGATCTCGCCCCGCTGGACGGCCCCGGCGATGCGGGCCGGCGAGATCGCGGTGGAGCTACAGGATGCCCCCAGGGCGGCAGAATTCTATCGCGCCGTGACAGAGATTGCGCCGGATGAGCCGGTCTTCTGGATCCGCTATGGCGATGCACTGAATGCCGTTCCCGATTTCGAGGCCGCCGTGGAAGCCTATCGCCAGGCGATTGCTGTCGATCCCGACTTTCCTCCGGCGCACCTGGCCCTCGGGTACCTCTACTTCAACGAGCAACAGTTCGAGCCGGCCGGGGAGATTCTGGAAGGATTCCTGGAACGCTGGCCGAATACCGCGCAAGCACAGGTCCCGCTGGCGGAAATCCGAATGATCAACGGTGAACACGAGGCAGCCTTGGCGTTGGTGGAATCGGCATTCGAAGCGGTTGAAGCTGCGGCACGAACCTCGGCGGAAGCGGCGGGCGATCCCCGAGGGCCTCTGGCAGTGGGAATTCGGGAGCTCCAGGCCCAGATCCTCATGAACCTGGACCGCCTCGACGAGGCCGAGCAGGTGGCTCGCATCCTGCTCGAGCTCGATAGCCGGAATCTCGACGCGATGTTCGTCCTCGGCAGCGTCCTGGCGCGGCAAGGTGATGTGGAGGGAAGAGAGCACTTGGCCAGATTCAAGACACTCTCCGACTCACGAGAGGCACTGGAAACCGGCCTGCAGCAGTTCATGGAAGCCCACGATCCCGAGCGGGCTAGTCAGGAATTCGCGCGATCCTTCGAGCTCGACCCCGATAGTCCCGAGGCGTTGCAGTGGCTCGGGGCGGCACAGGTCGCCATGGAAGAATACGAGGAGGCGGTCGTTACCTTGTCGAGGGCGCGCCAGGCCGGGGCCGGAGGGATCGATTGGCTCCGCGAGTGGGTGCTAGCACTGCACGGCGCCGGCCGCACGGACGAGGCCGAGGTCGCTTGGCAGGAGGCAAGGCAACGCGACCTGAAGCTGGGGCCCAGAGTTTGGGCGGTGCTGAAAGAGACCAGTGGTGTGTGCATGTAGCGAGCCGGCTAGCGCTTCTCCATGATACGCCGATACTCGGCCATCGCCTCAGCCTCCAGCTCAGCGAGGCCGAGTCTTCCGTACGCCGTCGCTAGATTCAGATGGTTGGCGGGGCTTTCTCGATCCAGGCGCACGGCAGCGCGGTAGGCCTCCACCGCTGCGTCGGCATCATCCAAGGCCATGAGCAAGTTGCCTAGCGCCGAGTAGCCCTCTTCGAACAACGGACTCATCTCCAGCACCTTCTCGAGGCTTGTCCGTGCTTCCTCGAGCCGCCCCAGCCTCTGCAGCAGGATCCCCCGATAGTACAAAGCGTCCCATCGGTCCGGGCGTTCGAGAAGGAGAGCCTCGACGTCAGCGAGCCCCGTCTCCAACTCCCCGGCGGTCAAAGATCCGCGAACCGACAGAATGCGGACGTCCGGATCATCCGGCACGACTTCCATGAGCTCACTCATCGCTGCCCGATAAGCCGCGATGTCGTTGCGACCGAGCGCCTTGCTTGCGTCGCTCTTCAGAATCCCCAGGCGTTTCTCCGCGAACTCGGCATCTTCATCCGCTCGCTGGAGCTCCTGGAACCGCAATTGGCTCTCACGCGCCCTGTCACGGTCACCCAAGCGAGCGTAAAGCTGCGCGAGCCGGTAGTGGGCATCCGACATCTGGGGACTCAACTCGACAGCGCGTTCCAGCTCAGGCAGGGCGCGTTCCAGCTCGCCCACCGACATCAGGACGCGACCCAACATGTAGTGCGCCGTCGGGTTGGAGTCGTCGAGGACGACCGCCCGGGTCAGGTGGTCTACAGCTCTCTCCTGGTTCTGCAGATGATCCGACAGGGCCATGCCGATTCCGAAGTGGGCTCTCGCGTTCTCAGGATCTAGCTGCAGGACTCTGTCGAGCGTCGCGATCGCGCCGTCATGGTCTTCGTTGAGATACTGCTCAATGCCCAAGACGTTGAGAGTCTCGGTATCCTCGCCTCGCAGGTCGATGAACCGCTGAAGGAACTCGACGGCGGCGGCGTGACGCTCCAGCTCGATGCTCACAGCAGCGGCTTTGCGGTAGGCGAGCGCGTATTCCGGTGCAGCCTCGATGGCCTCTCTGTAGTAGCGGTCCGCTTGCGCCAGATTGTGAGTCTCAGTCTGTACGTCCCCGAGGGCGACAAGGACCTGAGCGTTGCCGGGGCTCAGCTCGAGACCCCGGAGATACTCGTTGGCGGCGGCGGCCAGGTTTCCCTTCTCATGCCATGCATGGCCCAGCCAGAGCGCCACGAACCAGGAGCCTTCGTACTCTGCTGACAGGCGTTGAAGCTCCGCGAGGGCCTCATCGACTCGCCCCTCGACGAGAGCCGTCCTCGCCTCTCGCAGGGCACCCTCCGGAAGCTGACCCCATGGCGGCATCATCCCGACGAGGGCCCAGCAGAGGATCGCCGCCGCTACCGCACGTAACATCTACCGTATCTATCTCCGGTCTTGCCGCTCGCCCAGCGGCAGGGCCCGCTATGTCTATGTTCGGATGTCAGGCACGCTTCTTAAAAGGATCCTGCACGAGATTGATCCCAGACAACCCGACAGTTGGAGATTCGATTGTATACAGTATACGATTCCAGAAATCGTTCGTTTCCCTGGTTCAGGCATCCTTCGCATGCCCCGGAAACGAATTTACCGAGCAATCGCTCGCTCCGAAAGTCTACATGGGGGGTTCGAATGCTACGCGTCTCGGGTAGCACTCTCATCTTTGCTTTGGCACTCGCCTCGGTCGTCGCGGCGTCCGCAATCTCGGGTCGCGACGGAATCGACACCCTAATGGGTCTCGAACGGTTGGAGTTCTCCGATTCCACCGTCGTGGCGGAGGAGATCTGAGGATGAACGCGATGATTCCGATCAGGTCGGTAGCGATCTTCTCGATGGCTTGCCTGGCTCTGCTCGCGACAGCGGGATCGAGCGGCGCACAGGAAGCAGAACCGACAGTCATCCTGACCAATGGCAACGTCATCGACGCCACGGGCGGGCCGTTGCTGGAGAACGCCACGATCGTCATCCGCGGCAATCGGATCGCCGAGATCCGCTCAGGAAGGTATGAGCCGGGCGCTGATGCCGGCGTCCGCGTTTTCGATCTCGAGGGCGGCTACGTGCTTCCGGGATTGTGGAACAACCATTCGCACCTGGGAGATTTGCTGCCCGACCCGAACAACATCCTTCCGGGCGAGCCCGTGCTGCCCGCCGCCATTCGCTCAGGCCGCAATGCGATGGACGCCCTGCAACGAGGGTTCACCAGCCTGCGCATGGCGGGCGAGCGCGACTACATCGATGTGGCCTGGAGGGATGCCTTCGCCGCGGGAGTATTCGTGGGGCCGCGCATTGTCGCATCGGGCAATCCGATTGCCGCCACGGGCGGGCACGGCACCGAGAATATCGGCCCGGTGGCGATGGAGATCGACGGTCCCTACGAGATGCGCAAGGAGGTCCGTGAGCATATCAAGCACGGCGCAGACATCATCAAGATCATGGTGGACGAGCTCACCGCCGACGAGATCGAGGCAGCGATCGAGACGGCTCACGCCAGCGGGCTCAAGGTCATCGGCCACGCCGCGGAGCCTGGCGCAGGGCTGGCAGTGAAGCTCGGAATCGACGGCATCGAGCACGGCTATGGGCTCACCGACGAGACCATCGCGATGATGGCCGCGAAGGGCACATTCTACGACCCCACGATTGTCTGCAATCTGAGTGCTGAGTACATCGAAGAACGCGAGGCGAAGATCGCCGAGCTTGGCCTCGACGAGGACCCGCTGGCAATCGCGGGTCGCATCGAGGTGGCCTACGCCGACGAACGCTCGCCGCGCGGCGCGCTGCGGCAGAGAGAGATACTGCAGAAAGCCTTCGCCGCCGGTGTGAAGATCATTCCTGGCAGCGACTCGAATCCTATCGGCGAAATCAGTCTGCTCGAGATCGAGCAGTTCGTCTGGTCGGGCCTGTCGGAAATGGACGCCATCGTCGCGGCAACGAGAAACTCGGCCGAGATGGTCGGGATGCTGGATGACGTGGGCACGATCGAGGTCGGCAAGATCGCCGACCTGATTGTCGTCGAGGCCAACCCCCTGGATCACATCTCGAATTTGCGCAGGCTCAGGATGGTGTTCAAGGACGGAGTCCCGGTGAGCCTGGTTCGAGACGAAGGCCAGAAGAGCTTCTGGGAGCTGT
>CALAKE010000013.1 GCA_937922775.1 uncultured bacterium
GTCGGGGGCATCCTCGAGCCATGAGGGAGTAGTGTGAGCATGGATCTGGTTGTCTTGCTGTCGTTGATTGGCGCCGGTTTGGCACTGGTCTCCTTTGTCGCGGGCGTGATTACCCTGCGACGTCGGCGCCTCTTCGGTACCGCGTTCAGCTTTGTCCTGGGGCTGTTGTTTCTGACCCTCGCTCTCCTGTTTCTCACGATTTCCGTTTCGACCCGCGGATATCGCGCTCTCACTCACGAGGAAACGGCGGCGACCATCGAGACTCGCCCCACCGGCGTCCAGCAGTTCCAAGCCACGGTGACCTTCGTCGACGGTCGCAGCCAAACCTATGTCGTGGCCGGAGACCAGATCTACATCGACGCCCACATCTTGAAATGGAAGCCCATCGCGAATGTTCTGGGGCTGCACACAGCGTATGAGTTGGACCGCATCGGGGGGCGGTACATCGACATCGAGCAGGAGCGCGAGGGTAAGCGTTCGCTGTACTCGTTGAAACAGCCGAAGGTGCTCGACATGTTCAGCCTGCGGCAGAGCTACTCGATGCTCGCACCCCTGCTGGACACCGAGTATGGCTCAGCGACATTCATCGCGGTCGACGAGCAGGCGACCTTCGAGATCAGGGTGTCGACAACCGGCCTCCTGATCAGGCGCGAGGACTAGCTCAACGGCCGTGTAATCGGAACAACGCGGTCGATCGCCAGGTCCTCGAGCACCTCGAGAACGTCGAAAGCGCTCTCGATGCGGCCAAACGGCGCCGACACCTGAATGCCGACGACGGCATCGTGCACACCACGCACTGCCTCGCGGGCAATCTCGACACCCTCGGCACGGGCAAAGTCCTTGCCCTTCTCTTGCGCCGCGGCCATCCGCTTCAGTACGGGGTCCGGCACGTTGGCGCCGGGCACCTCGCTGTTCATGAACTCGGCGTTTCGCAGCGACTGCAGCGGCCAGATTCCCGCCATGATGGGGATCTGAAAGTCCTCGGTCAGCTCGAGCCACCTGATCAGCTTCTCGGGATCGAAAACCGGTTGGGTGATGGCGAATTCCGCCCCCGCCTCCACCTTCCAGCGGAAGCGGGCAAGCTCCTTGTCTAGATCGATGGCGCCGGGGTTGCAGCCCACACCAATCAGAAACTGGGTTGGCGGTGAGATCGGATTACCGCCCAGGTCCATGCCCTGGTTGAAGCGCTTGACCAGGTTGGTGAGGCCGATTGAGTCGATATCGAAGACGGCCGTGGCATCTGGATAATCGCCCATCTTCGGGGGATCACCGGTGATCAGCAGCAGATTGTTCAAGCCCAAAGCCGCGAGACCGAGGATGTCGGACATCATGCCGAGTAAGTTGCGGTCGCGGCAGCAGTAGTGCGGCAGTACTTCGATGCCGATCTGGTGGCGGATCAGCAGACAGATGGCCTGGTTCGACATGCGGCAACTCGCCCGCGGGCCATCAGGTACATTGATGCAATCCACCCCAGCCTCGTGCAACGTCTTCGCGGCGGCCAGGACCTTGTCGGGCAGCCATCCTCGCGGCGAGACGAGCTCGACGCTCACCGGGAAGCACTTGTCGGCGATTCGTTGGGCCAGAGTAGACTTGTCTCGCTGCGGTACCTCCTCGATCTTCTCGCTGCCGGCGACAGCCTCGGGATGGTGACCCACGAATTCGAAAGCGCGGGTTCCGGGCACCTGCATGCGGATGGCGTCCCGCATGGCTCGGATATACTCGGGCGTCGTTCCGCAGCAACCGCCTACCAAACGAGCGCCCGTCTGCACGAAGCGCTTCGCGTATTCCGCCATGTACTCGGCGCTGGCGAGGTAGATCTGCCGCCCGTCGTGCAGGCGTGGGGCGCCGGCGTTGGGCTGCACAGAGAGTGGCTTCTCGGTCACCGACAGCATGCGCTCGAGTGTCTCGAGCATCGGGCGCGGGCCAACTGAGCAGTTGACACCGATGATGTCGGCGCCCCATTCGTCGAGCCGTGTGGCGAATACCTCCGCCGTCGTACCGTAGAGTGATCGGCCGTCGTCGCCAACCGTCATGCTTGCGATCAGTGGAAGGCCAGGCGCTACGTCCTGCGCCGCACGGATCGCCTGGCGCATTTCCACCAGGTCGCTGATCGTCTCGATGACAAACAGATCGACGCCACCCTCCAGCAGGCCGCGCATCTGCTCCGCGAACATCTCGTGGGCTTCACCTTCCGGAGTTGGGCCAAACGGTTCGAGGCGCAGACCGAGCGGGCCGACGTTGCCGGCAACGTGGAGGCTCTGGCCGGCTGCCTGTCGGGCCAAGGTCGCTCCCAAAACATTGATCTGGTGCAACTCCTCCTCGAACCCGTGCTTGCCGAGCTTGTTGCGGTTGGCCCCGAAGGTGTTCGTAGTAATCACTCGCGCGCCGGACCGCACATACTCCTGGTGGATTTCGGTGACGACTTCTGCGGCCGTCAGGTTGAGCGCGTCGTAGCACTGGTTCAGATAGAAGCCACGGTTGTACAGCTCCGTGCCGATCGCACCATCGAGCAGCACGACGACTGCTTCCTCGAGAAAATCGAGGAATGGAACTCGCTCTGGGCCTTGGACCCTTCTTGTTCCTGTCTCAGAGTTTTCGTTTTCGCTCATGGAATAGCCTCGAAGCCAGGATTCTACACGGCCGACACTGGAGTCGGTGGGCTGGCTGGGTTAGAAGAGTTTTATAGATGCCGCTCGGCAGTCTGCGTGGACGAGGGAAGAGACGATGAAAGCGGCCTTGGCTGGCACCATTCTGTTTGTGCTGTTGCTCTTGCCGGCAACGGCCAACGCCCAGGAGCTTCCGGCAGAGAGTGCCGTGTCCGTCTACGCGACCCTCGGCATGGGCCGCTTCAGCAGCGGGGGTAGCCGGGGGAACGGACCCGACATCGGCGGCGGGTTCGCCTATGCGATCAGTCCTCGATTCGCCGCGTCGGTCGATATCGACTATTGGCGCCACAAGCTCGAGCTCGGGCCGGACAGCACTCACGAAGGCAGCGGCCTGTACGCGACCGGCAACTTGGTCATGTACCTCTTTCCGAAACATCGGCATCAGCTATACCTGTTGGGCGGCGCCGGCGTGGGACGATACCATCGCCGAGACCAGCTCGAGCGGGAAGCCCCCCCTTGAAGAATCGGCATCACGCCCGGGGCCCGGGTCGACGAGACGAGTTCAAACGCCGTTCTACATTTGGGGGTCGGAGTCCGTTTGAACGTGAGCTCGAGCGTGTCGGTTCATCCCGAGCTCTCCTATCACAGGATGTTTGGAGAGCGAAGAGAGGGGAGTTGGCTCCAGGTGTCTTTTGGCACTGCCTATCATTTTTAATCCACTGACCTGAGGAAGACTCCATGATCCGTCACCGGCAACCGAATGCAATCCCCCACTCATCAGCACCCTTCAGCCAGGTTGTCATCGATGACACCTATGCCCACTTCGCCGGTGTCGTGGCGGCTGATTTTCCCGAGGGGGAGGCGGTTCTCGGAGATGTCGGGGAGGAGACGCGAGCAATTCTCAATGCTATCCGCAGCATGCTGGAGGAGATCGGCCTCGACCTACGCCGGGTGGTCCGCAGCGACGTGCACCTGGCAAGCCTCGATGATTTCGACGCTATGGATGCTGCATACCGGGAGTTCTTCGAGGAAGGCCACTACCCGGCACGAACTACCACGGAGTCACCACGCCTGTTCGGTGGCAGCCGGGTGGAGATCACGTGCATGGCCCGGCTGAAGGGATGAATTGACCATGAGCGACCAAAGGGAAGTCAATTTCGGGACACTTTCGGTATGGGGTGGCGAGGAGGACGCGCAGGCGCATGGTGCGACTCAGGTGCCTGTGGTTCACAGCGTCTCCTTCGGCTACGAGGATCTCGATGAATGGTTGCAGGTGGCCCTGAATCAGAAGACCGGACACATCTACGGGCGCAATACCAACCCCACGGTGCAGGCGTTCGAGAACAAGGTGCGTGCGCTCGAGGGTGCGGAGGCAGCCACCAGCGCCGCCACCGGTATGGGCATCATCAGCAGCGCTCTGTTCGCCCTGCTTTCTCCGGGCAATCGGGTCGTCTCGCTGAAGGACACCTACGGCGGCACGAGCGTTATCTTCTTGGAGTTCTTGCCCCGCTTTCAGGTCGACGCGGTGCTCTGTGACACGACGGACCATGAGGCGATCGAGGCGGAGGTAGCCAAGGGGTGCGATGTTCTGTATCTGGAGAGTCCGACGAACCCCACCGTGAAGGTCGTCGACCTGGAGCGCCTCGCACGTGCCGGGCACGCGGCGGGCGCGACTGTGATCGTGGACAACACCTTCGCCACGCCGATCAACCAGAGCCCGCTCGAGCTCGGAGCCGATCTGGTGCTGCACAGCGCCACCAAGTTCCTGGGCGGCCACGCTGACGCCCTCGGCGGAGTCATCTGCGGCGACAAGGAGCTCGTCGAGAAGATCTTCCACTTCCGCGAGATCAACGGGGCAACTCTGCACCCGATGGCCGCCTACCTGCTGTTGCGCGGCATGAAGACGCTGCACCTCAGGATCCGTCAACAGAACGAAAGCGCCCTCGAGATTGCCAGGTTTCTCGACGCACACGACGCCATTGAGCGCGTCTTCTACCCCGGACTCGAGAGCCACCATGGGCATGAGATTGCCCAACGTCAGATGCGTGGTTTTGGCGGAGTGCTCAGCTTCATGCTGAGGGAAAACACCCTGGACGCGGTGCGAGAGTTCTTGCCTCGCCTGCGCTTCGCTCACGCGGCTGCAAACCTGGGGGCCGTAGAGACGATCGCCGGTCCGCCTGCCACGACCAGCCACGTAGAGTGCACTGCCGAGGAACGTGCTGCGATGGGGATCCCGGAGAGCTTGATTCGCTACTCCGTGGGAATCGAGGACACAGAGGACTTGATCGCTGACTTGGACCAGGCACTCGTGTAGGTGCTCCGCCGAGCTCTCGTCTTCTGAAATTGCTACTCGAAAATTCAGATCCCGGGCGGTCGCGTCTACAATCCCCACCTACCCCGAACGCAAGCGAACCCGAATGGAGCCCTTCATGAAGGTGCACAAACGAGCCATCGGAGCATTCCCAGTAGTAGCCGCCGTCGGTGCCCTGATCGGTGCTGCCGCGGTCTTGCTTGGTGCGTGTGGCCAGGCGGGATCGGAAGGGTATGAAGCGACGATCTCGCGAACCAGCTACGGCATTCCCCACATCGAGGCGGATGACTGGGGGAGCCTGGGTTTCGGAGAGGGCTACGCTTTCGCCGAAGATCATTTCTGCTCGCTAGCCGATCAGGCGGTTCGTGTGCGCAGTCAGCGCGCCGAGTTCTTCGGTGCCGGCCCTGAAAATGCTCTCATGCTCTCGGATCTGGGCCTCGCGGCCTTGAATCTTCGCGGGCGGGCGGCGGAGGACCTCGATTCCTACCCCGACCACATCCGGTCGCTATTCGAGGGCTACGCCGCAGGGTACAACCGCTACTTGGCTGAGATTGGCGTCGACAACGTTCCCGGCTATTGTCGTGGCGAACCATGGGTGGGCGAGATTTCGGCGCTCGACGTGGCCTCCTACGCGCGATCTCTGTTCATGATTGCGGCTCAGTTCGCGCCTGCGATAGCGGCCGCGCATCCGCCGCAGGCGCAGGAAGAAGGTGAGCCCGTAGCCGACACCGATGGCGGCCAAGGGGCGGGCACCGAACGTGGGCCTGTAGTTCCTGCTGCCGAGATTCCGTGGAGTGTGGGAGCAAGCAATGGTTGGGGCATCGGCTCGGAGCGGTCGGAGAGCGGGCGCGGCATGCTGCTGGCCAACCCCCACTACCCCTGGGTGGGCTCCAACCGGTTCTGGGAGAAACACCTGACGATTCCAGGCGAGCTCGATACATACGGCGTCAGCCTGCTCGGCACCCCCGGCGTTCTGATTGGCTTCAACGAGAACGTTGCCTGGACCCACACCGTTTCCTCTGGTGTTCGGTTCACTCTGTACCGGCTCGAGCTTGTTGAAGGCCAGCCTACGGCCTACCTCGTCGATGGCGAGGAAGAGATGATGGAAGAACGAGAGGTCACCGCCAGGGTGCGCCAGGACGACGGCTCGCTTCGGCAGGTATCTCACACTGTCTACTGGACTCGCTACGGACCCATCGTGTCGTTTGGCGGGATGGAGTGGACAGAAGAGTTCGCTTTCGCCCTGCGCGACGCCAACGCCGACAACGACGAGGCGATGGCACAGTGGCTGGCCATGGATCAGGCCGCGGGTATGGATGAGTTCCAGGCCGCGCATGCCCACTTTACGGGCATGCCTTGGGTCAACACGATTTCCGCGAGCGCGGAGGGGCGCGCCTGGTACGCCGACGTGTCGAGGACCCCGAACCTCTCTGAAGAGGCAGTCCGCGACTGGCAGGAGCTCAGTCGGTCGGATCCGATGTTCGGCGAGGCATATGCCAGAGGGATGATTCTCCTGGATGGCAGTGATTCTCGCTATGAGTGGGTCGACAATCCACAAGCACGTGATCCCGGAATCCTGCCCTTCGATGATCTGCCGCAGCTCGAGCGACGTGACTACGTCTTCAACGCCAACGACAGCTACTGGCTCGCCAACTCGAGCGCGCTCCTGACCGGGCTCAACCCGCTGCTCGCCCTGCAGGAGGGAACGGCACGCTCGCCACGGACGCGCATGAACGATCTGGTGCTGTCCGATCGCACCCCCGCGGGACCAGCCGGGGAGGATGGTCGTTTCTCGCTCGATGAGCTCGGAGCGGCGGCGTTCTTGAATCGCTCGCTGACCGCTGAGCTGCTGGCTCCTTTCGTCGCAGATCGGTGTCAGGCGCGGTCGACCGTCGAGGTCGATGGAGACACCGTACATCTCGACGAGGCTTGTGAGGTATTGGCGGCGTTCGATGGCAGGCTCGACCTCGACAGTCGTGGGGCGGTCCTGTGGCGAGAGTTCATCACCCAGTTCGATGGTGACGACTTGCTCGACGCCGATGCGCTCTTCGCCCATCCCTTCGATCCATCAGATCCCGTGGGCACGCCGCGCGGGCTCGCGGGGCGGGCGGGCCCGGACGATCCCGTGCTCGGCAATCTTGCGCGCGCGGTGCGCGTTCTCGGGAGAGCAGGCTTCGCTCTCGACACGCCACTGGGTGAGCTCCAGCACAGCAACAAGAACGGTGGCCGCATCCCTATCCATGGAGGCCATGGTTTCTGGGAAGGTGTTACCAACTACACCAACCATGCGCCCAACGGCACGACCCTCGAGCCAGATGTGCCGGTTGCCCCGCTAGTCGAAGGGAGCCGGTTTCTCCGCACCGACGGCTATCCAGTCAACCGTGGGACCAGCTTCATCATGGTGATGGAGTTCACCGACGACGGCCCGCGCGCCAAAGCTCTGCTCACTTACTCGCAGTCGGGAGACCCCGATTCTCCCCACTACTCTGACCAGACCGAGCTGTTCTCGCGCAAGGAGTGGCGCCCCGTCCTCTTCAGAGCTGAGGAAATCGAGGCCGACCCGGCGCTCCGGACCTATCGCATTTCAGCCGCTCGCTGAAGCGTGCGAGGTAGGCATGATCTTGTTTGACGGAATGAACACATGAGAGCACGCCCCTCCGCACGACCGAGCGCAAATGTGCTGCGGGAAGCGGCACTCGTGACGTGCGCGGTTCTACTGGCGATCACGGTAGGGTGCGCGGGCTCCTCATCCAGTGCCGCGTTCATCACTCAGGCCGGCATGACGCTCTCCCCATGCAGCTTCTCGACGGCCAGCGCTCTGTTGGCGAACCTCGGCAGAGGAAGGCTCGGCAGCGGTGAAGCGCTCTGTGGCAGCTACGAGGTTTGGGAAGACCGCGCCACGGAAGAGGGACGACGCATTGCCTTGAACGTAATCGTGTTACGGGCTACGGGCGATGAGCCGGCGCCTGACCCGCTGTTTCTTTTTGCTGGAGGTCCTAGCGAAGCTGTCTCCAATTGGGGTTGGGTGCCCGCGACCTTCGCCGAGATCCGGGAGAGCCGAGACATCGTGCTGGTCGACCAGCGCGGAACAGGACTGTCCCACCCCCTGGCCTGTGACCCTGTTGGTGACGCGGACAACCTGCAGCCGTTTCTCGATCCGATGCTCGATGCGGATTACGTGATCGGGTGCCGCTCGAAGTTGGACGAGTATGCGGACCTCCGTCAATACACCACCGCCAACCACGTCGACGACATCGATGAAATACGCGCCGCCCTGGGTTATGACCGGATCAATTTGTGGGGCGCCTCCTACGGCACCCGGCCGGTGCTGGTGTACCTACGACGCCACCCCGAGCACGTGCGGGCTGCGTCGATTCACGGCGTCGCTCATACCTCATGGAAATATCCCCTGCACCACGCCTCGAGCGGTCAGCGCGCGCTCGACATGTTGTTCGAGGAGTGCCGGCGTAATGAGCAGTGTGCGGCGGCCTTCGGCGATCCAGCAGAGGATCTCGAGCGGGTGATGGATCTCTTTTCGAACGAGCCGGTGATCGTACAGGTGCCACACCCCGAGCGGCGAGGATCGGTGCGCCTCGAGGTGTACCGCGAGGTGCTCGCCGAGCGTTTTCGTTCCTTGATGTACTCCTCGCGAAACGCCGTACGCATTCCCGCCATCCTGCAACGCGCCGCCGATTCGGGCAGCCTGGGCGAGCTGGCCCGCCTCGAGATCGACTACCAGCGTGCATTTCAGGAGGGGATCAACTGGTTCACGGGCATGTGGATGAGCATCACCTGCACCGAGGACATCCCGCTCATCACCGATGCCGAGGTCGAGGCCGAAACCGCAGGCACGCTATTCGGCGACTATCGAGTGCGCACGCACCGCGAGGCCTGCGCGTTGTGGCCTCGAGGTGAAGTGCCGGCGGGATTCTCGGACCCAGTGCTTTCCGAGGCGCCGGTGCTGATCACCAGCGGTGACTTCGACCCGGTCACGCCCCCTGCCGCGGGCGAGGCCGCAGCGAAGCATCTGCCCAACAGCCTGCACGTGATCTCTCAGGAGGGCCACGGGAACACCGATCCTCGATGCTACTTCCGTGTTCTGGCCGCGTTCATCGATCGCGGCACGACCGCAGGCCTCGACGTCTCCTGCCTCGAGGCCGTCAAGCTGCCAGCTTGGGATCTCGGCCAATAGGCTGGGCCCGGGGGAGCCAGATGGGGCGCGAGTCCGGCCTCAGGCGATGAAGGCTCGATGAGTCCGGCCCCTGGAGATGATCCCCCCTGCCGCGATACAAAGGAAATGAACCCACCGACCCTCGAACGCGACCGGGATTGGGGCATCGCCCGGTCCTGCGGTGGCCTTCCGGGTATCAACGACATGCCGACGTGGCTGGAGACAGCAGTGAGACTGGTCATCGCAATCAGCGTTTTCATCGCGGCGGGCCTGATTACCGCTCCGACAAGCGAAGCGCAAGAAGCACCACAAACCCAGGCGGATTCGTACACTCGATACGAGCTGCTCGCGCCGGGGTCTTCCAGCTTCCGCATCGTCTATGACGTCAGCGCCACGACCTCGGGCGCACGCTACTACTACAACTCCATCCGAGAGGGAGCTGAGGAGAAGGTGCACAGCGTCACGGACCTGCACACGGGAGAGGCTCTCGAGTGGGAGGTTGTCGATGGCGCCCACGCTCGAGCCCACGGACATCCTCGGGCCGGCGAGGAGGGACGCTATATCAAGGTCACCCTGGCCCGGCCCGTGCCGGAGGGGGGGCAAGGACGCCTCCGCATCGACAAGACATACCGGGATCCTGAGAGCTATTTCCTGGATGGCCCGGACATCGTCTTCTCTCGCTCGCTGGGAATCCGCCGGAACGGAGTCGTGCTTCCCCTCGGCTACGAGTTGGTGGGCTGCAGCTACCCATGCCAGGTTGCCATGGAGGATGACGGGCGCCTCAGGGCGAGCTTCATGAGCCCGGGCCCGGGGGCGATACCTTTCGAGGTCCGAGGTCGTCTTCTCCCTGCGAAGGAGGCCAAACCATCGGCCTTCGAGGGGTCGCCTACGATGCCGCCTCGAGGTGCATCGGGCGCGGCTCCCCAGAGCACGGCTGCGCGCGTCGGGTGGACGTTCCCAGAACGTGCCTTCCAGGACCGCGACATCACCTACTTCCTACAGCAGCCGGAGACACACTCTTTCCGCCTCTTCCACGACTACACGGAGTCACGGCCCGGCGTGGACCGCTATCTGAACGTGGTTCGAGCCGGCAGCAAGGCTTCGGACCCATCGGCAACCAACCTCGATACCGGGACAGAGCTCGAGGTCGAAACGCTACGGGGAGAGGAAATCGAGGCCCGCGGCATCGATATCAGTGGCAGCATCACAGAGGAGACCGAGGTTGTAGTGATCTGGTTCGAGCCGGTTCCGGAAGGCCAGTCGGTCCGATTGAGGATTTGGGAAACCTACACCGACCCCAGTCGCTATGTGCTAGGGGACGATGAATTGGTTTGGGATCGCTACTTCGGCCGGCCAAGGAACACGGTCGTACTGCCGGAGGGATGGTACCTGACTGCCAACTCGATACCTGGCGTCATAGACCTGGCCGATGATGGGCGCCTGCGCATTCGCTATGTGAATCCTCGACCCGATCAGATCAGAGTATTCATCAGGGCAAAGCGCCGGAGGTAACGGCCCGCAGCTCGGCCCATGGGCACGGGAAACAGGCGTGTTCGGAAGGAAGAAGAAGGGGAAGGGAGAAACGCTCAGGGTCCTCGATCCTCTGGCTGAGGGATCGGGGCTCGGGCCGGACACTGTGAAACCTGCCTGCATGGCCATTTATCTGGCCGCTGATGGGCCATTGCCTCTGGTCGAGTGGCAGGCTGAGGCGCCCGGCTTCTACATCATCGATCTGGAGACAGACAACGACAGGCTCGTGCGGGTGCAGTTCACGGTCCCGCATGTCTACTTCGCTGGCTCACATAGTCACTGCGGCTGCGGCTTCAATTATGGACGCATCTCCCAGTTCGAGAGAGACTCGGAGGAGTTGGCTCGGAAGCACAACTCCCTGGCAGCCATGAGCGAGTACTTGGCTCATGAGATCGGGCGCGTTGGCGAGATCGAATTGTTCGCGTGTTGGGACGGAGACCAGGCGGCGGACCCCGAAATCCATCGCGCTCTGACACCCGGATCACTCCTGGGCGAGCGCTTCTTCTTCCACGCGAGAGAGCTGTCGCTGGTTCGCGAGGACGCCGCCTGATCTTGCTGGCCTGCACTACTCGGCGGGTGGCGTCGCGAGCGGTTGATCTCCGCGTCCTGACGGTTTACAGATCAGCTGGCAAGAAACCTGGGAACTTCCATCTCCCCGAGATAGCGGCCCGCGGACGCGGGCCCGAAAGCGAGGACTCATGCTCCGCGCCCGCCGCTCGATTCTCCTGCTTCTATTGCTTCTTGCTGCACAGATTGCACTCCCCGCGTGCGCTCCGGCTACTGACCCTATTGCCGGCGATGCTGTCGAGGAGCTCGTCGCCGACTTTCCGATTCTTACTGGCCCGTACCTGGGGCAGGAACCCCCGGGGATGGAGCCCGAGCTCTTTGCCCCCGGCATCGTCTCGACCGCAGGAGGTGAGTGGAGCTCGACGTTCACCCCTGACGCCAAGACATTCCTGTTCGGATATCGAGGCGAGCCGCACGGAATCCTCGTCATGGAGGAGATCGACGGCCGCTGGACCGAGCCCAGGCTGGCGCCCTTTTCCGCAAGCCACCCTGAGTACGACCTGAATTTCTCACCCGACGGCAGCATGCTCTACTACACCTCCGCCAGGCCTGGAGTGGCGCCGCCGGGGGAAGGGAGGAGCTCTGACCTCTGGGTTGCCGTGAAGGGTGAGAATGGCTGGGGCGAGGCGGTCAATCTGCGGGAGCCGGTGAACACAGTGCAGTCCGAGCTCTATCCGTCGGTCACCGACGAGGGCACTCTGTATTTCTTCGGCGACGCCCGCGGCGGGGCAGAGCTGGGTGGAGCGTATGTTGCTCGGCTGTCAGGCGGCAGATACCAGGAGCCTGAGCTTCTCGGACCCTCCATCAACACCGAGCACGGCGTGTTCGATCCGTTCGTCGCCCCCGACGAGAGCTACCTCATCTTCGCCTCGGATCGCCCTGACGGGCTCGGCGACGGGGACCTCTACATCTCGTTCCGCCAGGACGACGGTACATGGGGGGAGGCCGCCAATCTCGGCAGCACAATCAACTCGCCGCAAACCGATTTCTGCCCAAGCGTCACCAAGGATGGCAAGTACCTGTTCTTCTCGAGTCGTCGGCCCTATGATGGCGCGTACCCGAACATCGCCCTTTCCTACCGGAACGAGCTCGACGTCGAGGCCGAGAACCCAGGGCAGAATGTCGATGTATATTGGGTGGACGCCCGCGTCCTCGAACAGTTTCGCCAAGAATGATGAGAACCGAACATCAGCAACAACACGCATTTTCAGCGGAGGCGATGAGCCTGCGCGCGGCTTTTTTCCTGCTCACGGTGGTCTTCCTGATCATCACGGTACCGCTGGCTCTCCCCCCTCGAGCCCAGGCCCAGGAGCTCGAGCCGCGCACCTTCTCCAACGCCCCCGTGAATTTGAATTTCGCAGCGATCGCGTACGCCTATTCCGCGGGCAATGTCGCGTTGGATCCCTCGCTGCCGATCGAGGGGCTCAAGGCCTCCATCAACACCATCGGCCTCCGCTACGTTCGAACGCTCGACTTCTTCGGCGTGACCAGCAAGGCAAAATTCCTCCTTCCCGTCGCGGAAGGACATTGGGAAGGGGTGCTCACCGAGGCGCTGCCCGGGACTGACATCGAGACTGGGTTCCAAACGGTGGATAGGTTCGGGATGGGAGATGCACGCATTTCGTGGGAGGTCAACATTCTCGGCTCGCCTGCGCTCGGGTTGCGTGAATTCGCCAGCTACAGGCAGAAGACGATCGTAGGCGCCGGCATTCAGGTCATCCTGCCGACGGGCCAGTACAGCAATGAACGACTGATCAACCTGGGCTCGAACCGCTGGGTATTTCGCCCCCAGGTCGGCATTTCCCGGGCCTTCAAGCGATGGACCTTCGAGGCCAATGCAACCTGGTGGATCTTCACGGACAACAGCGAGTACTTCGGGGACCTCACACTGGAGCAGGACACGATTTTCTCCGTTCAGGGTCACGTGATCTATACGATTCGCCCAGGGTTCTGGATCGCCGTTGACGCCGGCTTTCTGGATGGTGGTACGACCAGAATCAATGGAGTCGTCCGGAACACGCTGCAGAGAAACTCCCGTGCGGGACTGACCCTCGTGTATCCGTTGGGGCGCCAGCACGGCGTCAGCGTCGCCTACAGCCGGGGAGTGACAACGAGGATTGGCGCCGACTTCCGTACCTTCGCCGTCGCCTACCAGTACATGTGGGGCGAGGGGCTGTAGCAACACCTGCCCACACCCGTTCTCGACGGGCCCTATTCGTACTGCAGCGCGGTCAGTGGGTCGACTCGTGAGGCTCGGCGCGCCGGCACGTAGGCCGCCACCGCCGCCACCGCCGCCAGCACGACGATCACCACGACGAAAGTAACGGGATCGAGCGGCTCCACCTCGTAGAGCATGGCGCCCATAAATCGCGTGAGAAACCCCGCGGCGATGACTCCGACCACGATGCCGAGCGCTGTTACGACCAGGCTGCGGCGCAACACCATCCAGGCGATGTCTGATGCCCG
Source organism: uncultured bacterium (assembly GCA_937922775.1). Classification (GTDB taxonomy): domain Bacteria; phylum Acidobacteriota; class UBA890; order UBA890; family UBA890; genus CALAKE01. Next base: position 13,652 of record CALAKE010000013.1, read on the forward strand.
TGCTCCCAGCGCCATCCGTACGCCGATCTCACGAGTCTGCTGGCTGACCACGTAGGAGATGACGCCGTAGATTCCCACGGCACCGATCAGCAGCGCACCCGCCGATCCGATCAGCAGCAGAAGCATGGTGAAGGACCACTGCACCATGGCACGGCCAAGGAGCTCTTCCATCGTGACGATGCCGGCGATGGGCAGGTTGGGATCCATCTCGAGGATCTTCTGGCGGATCGGCCCGGCAAGCGCCGTTGGACTGCCCTCGGTGCGGACCGCGAACATCGGGTTGCGAACCTCCCACCCCGGATTGACGCGTTCGCCCTCCTCATTCTCGACAAGGATGGGTAGCAACGGGAAGTAGGCGAGGGCGGGGACCTCCTCGTCCAGCCGCATGTTGCGTACGTTGCCGACCACGCCGACGATCGTGTACCAGGCATCCGGGTTCGGCTCCCGCCCTCCTCCGAACTGGATGCGCCGGCCAACGGGATCATCGTCGGGCCAGTAGAGCCGGGCGAACGCCTCGTTGACGATCACCGAGGCACGGGGGTCCTCGTGGTCTGCGCGCTCGAAGGTGCGCCCGGCAACGCGGGGAATTCTCATGGTCTCGAAATAACCGGGCGACGCGTACTTGAAGAAGTGCACCGGCGGTAGAGCATCCGGCTCGGTAGGAGCGTCTTCAATACTGAATCCCCGCCCGGACGTATTTCCCGAGAGTGGAACGCTGGTGGAAACTCCGACCGAGCTCACACCCGGCATCCCGGCAATCTCCTCGAGTGCTCTCTGGACGAAGGCAGTGGGGGCCTCGGGGCCCTCGTAGTCGTTCGGGTTCAGCGCCAACTGAAACGTCAACACGTCGGCCGCATCGAATCCCGGATCGATGGCAACCAGCGACCTGAAGCTACGCACCATGAGACCGGAGCCCACGAGCAGCACCAGGGCCATGGCCACCTGAATGCCAACGAGAAAATTGCGAGCCACGAACTTGCGCCGTCCCGCCGTGTTCGCGCGTCCGCCTTCCTTGAGCGCAACTGCCAACCAGGCCGTCTTATAGCGCAGCGTCGGGATCAGGCCGAACAGAACACCCACGAGAATCGACAAGAGGAACGTGAATACCAGCACGTTGGCGTCGATGCTGATCTCCTGGATGCGGGCCATGCGTTCAGGGCCGAAGCGCACTAGCGCCCGCACGCCCGCGTACGCGAGCAGCAATCCCAATCCGCCTGCGGCAAGGCCGAGGAACAGGCTCTCCACGAGGAATCCTGTGGCCAACTGCGCTCGCCCTGCGCCGAGCGCCGAGCGAATGGCGATCTCTCGTTCACGGCTCTCGGCGCGGACCAAATAGATGTTGGCGACGTTGGCGCAGGCGATCAGCAGAATTACAGCGACGCTGCCCATCAGAACCCACAAGGTGCGCCGATTGTCTCCAACCATGTACTCCTGCATGTTCACGACGTGGGCGCTGAGCCCTGCCTGGTCGAGCAACGGCGCCGCTGGTTGGTCGGGGAATGCCGCAACGAGGTCGTCGATACGAGCGTGGAGCTGCGCCTCCGCCGCCTCGACAGTCAGGCCTTCCGGCAAGCGACCGACGGAACTGGTGCCGAGTGAACCGAGATCTACAGCTTCAGGATCGAGCTCTTGGGGAATGTAGAGCTCGAAATCAGGGCGAGGGAAAACCATCTCCGGCGGCATCACGCCGACGATTTCGGAACTGACACCATCCACCTGGACGGTCTCACCGATAACGTCGGTACGAGCGCCGAAATTCCGCCGCCAAAGGCCATCACTCAGGATCGCGACGGGCGGTGCGTCGGGTAGGCCGTCCTCGAGAGCGAAGGGGCGGCCGAGAGACGGCGGCACCCCCACCGTGGAAAACAGCGAGTGCGATACAACCAGCGTGTCAACGCGCTCCGGTGTCTCCCCGCCGCTCAGGTTCGCCGCCCCTTCACCGTAAATGGCGAGGTCCTCGAGTACCCCGCTATCCCGGAAAAAGAAGTAGGTGGCGGTAGCCAGGCCGATGTCATCGATGCTGATGTTCAGGCCCGGCGCCATGTGGTAGACGCGCACCAGCCGGTCGGCGTCTGGGAAAGGCAGCGGCTCGAGCAGAACGCTGTTGACGACGCTGAAAATCACTGTGTTGGCAGCGATGCCGAGCGCCAACGTAACCACAGTGACGATAGCAAAGCCCGGATGGCGGATCAGGTTGCGCAACACCTGGCGGATGTCGAAAGACATGGCTGTTTCCTCTTCTGGGAAGCGATGGGGCCATCGGAGGATATTCCCCACCAAGGCTACACTTTCCAGAGACGCAAGTGGCGGCAGAAAGGTTCCACGCCGCAACTGGTCAGGGGCGCCAGACGGACAGTGGTTGCAGCTCCGCAATGCGCGCGAAATCGGTGTCGGTCGTCAGAATCACCAGTGCGCGGGCAATGCAGAGCGCGGCGAGCAAGGCGTCAATCGTCGCAATGTGGAAACCAGCTCGGCGACACGCGTTGCGAAGGTCGGCAGCGGCAATGTGATCCTCGCGATTCGGCACAATGAATGGAAGCGGGGAAAAGCGCTCGGCGATCGCACCCGGGTCTTTGGGGCCAGCAAATCCCTGCAGCAGCTCTTGTAGAACGAGGCCGGTGGTGAAGACCGGCGCACCCGTCACCAGAACGTTCTTCAGGAACTCCACCTCAGGTGCCGCGACCGGGCAGTCGCGACGCAGGGCGAGGGACCACACGCTGGTATCGACGAAAAAGTTCACTGGCGTGATCGCTCGGCCTTGTAGTCGTAGCCCGGATCCCAGTCGAGCTCACCGAACAGAGACAGGAGCTTTTTCTGCTCGCGTCGAGCGATGAACTCCTCCAGCGCTTTGGTCACGGCGGCCTTCTTCGTCTTCTCCCCGCTCAATCTGAGGGCTCGGTTGATCAATTGTGGGTCGATCGCTAGATTCGTCGCCATGTGTAAACTCCCACACATGAGTCTACACACCACGATATTACGGACACAAGCGGAGATACGGAACCGGACCGATAGTGGGGCGCTGACACTGGGTCGATTTCCGGCCAAAATGCCCCTCTCTTATCTTCAGACGGCCACGCCGGCCAGAATTCCGTCAGCCGATAGGCCCCCCTACCGAATGCTCTCCGAGGGTGGCGCCACACGGACGTTGACGAAGCCCTCTTCGTAGAGATCTCCCGCTGTCACCTTCACCGAGTAGCGACCCGGGGCGACCTTCGCCGCGTACTCGGCCTCGCTCGGCGTCACCCCGCGCCTCGGCTGGACGGCAGCGGTCTCGTTCGACTTCAGGTCCCAGATGATCTGGTGCAATCCAGCCTCACCAGCGCCCCTGAGCGTGCGGAGCGTGTTGCCCGCCATGTCACCGATCTCGATGCTGACATCACCCGCAATTCCGTCGCGGAGGTAGTAGGTGATGATGGCACCGTCGGGCGGGTTGGCGGCGCGGAAGAACATGTCGCCGTTAAGCTCCTCGATGGTGTTGCCGTAGGTAACCCGAGTCTTGAAGAGGGTGGCTGGCTCCGGGGCAAACAGGTGCAACGTCTTGGTCAGCGCGCCGCTACCGGCGTTTTGCCCGGCTGCCATTTCCGACGGACCCGCCATCTCCGCGAAGGGCGAGATGTCGGTGACCCAGATCGAACGGCCGTATGTTGCTGCCACCAAGTCCATATCCCGCTCCTGGATGGCGAGCGAGCGCGTCCCCACCGTCGGCAGGTTTCCTTTGAGCTGCACCCAGCTCTCACCGCCATCGATGGTCACGAAAATGCCGAATTCGGTGCCGGCGTAGAGCACCTCGGGGTGACGAGGATCCTCGCGGACAACCCAGGTGGAGCCGTTCTCCGGCAGGTTTCCGCTGATCGAGCTCCAGCTCCGCCCCGCGTCGGTCGTCTTGAACAGATAGGGGTGCTCATCGTCGAGCTTGTGGCAGTCGTAGGCTATGTAGGCGGTCTCACGGGCGAAGCGTGAAGGCTCGATCTCGGCTACGACGCACGGGGTTGGCCAATTCGCCATCGGCAGCATCCCTGTGACGTTGGCGATCATGGCCGAGCGGCTCGGCGGATACGGGGCGGAGCGGAAATGCGCCATCTGCGGCTCTACCGGATCAAGGCCGCCGAGGTTGCGGTTCTCATCTATCTCTCCCCACTCGCTCTCGGTGGCCACCTTCATGGCGCCATCGGCGGCGCTCTCGGGCGGCATCAAAGCCGGTCCGGGGATGTTTACGTCGACGCGCGTCCAGCGCTGCCCTCCGTTGCGGGTGACCCAGATGGGTCCATCGTCGGCGCCCGCCCACAGCATCTGGGCATCGAGCGGCGATTCCGCCACGGAAAAGAGCGCCCCGTAGCTGTGGTATCCCTCGCTGGTCCCGCGCGGCGAAGTATCCTGCTGGCGCGTCAGGTCAGGGCTGATCAGCTCCCAATTCGCCGTTGGCCCATGGACCCGGAACAGGTAGTTGCCTCCCACATAGACGAAGTCGGGATCATGTTGCGAGAGCGCCATCGCGGGCGACCAGTCCCAGCGGATCTGATGGAGGGCGCCGCGAGAGCGCAAGGCATCGGGGTCGTTCGGCTGCAACTCGGTACGGTCCCAGGTCGTGAGGTCGAGCCTCGAGGTATTACCAAACTGCTGCGCCATGTAGAGGATATTCGGATCGCGCGGATCGGCGGCGATCGCCATGCCATCACCGACGTAACGCAGCTTGATCCAGTCGAAGGCCGTGATTCCCTCCTCGTCGTAGGTGCGCACGGGGGCACGCCAGTGGCCGGTGTCCTGCATGCCGCCGAAGACATGGTAGGGGTCGGCTGTGTCGATCGCCGTCTCGTAGAACTGGCCAATAGGCAGCACCGTCTGCTGATATGTCTTGCCCCCGTCGTAACTGATGCTGACGCCGCCGTCCCCCGAAAGAACAAAATGGTCGGAGTCGTGCGGGTTGATCCACATCGAATGCAGGTCGTTGTGGACGTGCCGGATGTTCACCTCTTCGAACGTGCGGCCGCCATCGCGGGAGCGGTTGAGCTCGTAAACCGACATCCAAACCGTCTCGTCATCGTTGGGATCGACGTAGACGCGGTTGTAGTAGTAGCTCGTTTGGCGGTCGTTGACGCGGGCCCAGCTCGCACCGCCGTCGTCGGAGCGGAACAAGCCACCTTGATCCGAGGTCCGCGCGCCCCGCCCCGCCGGCTCGCCGGTCAGGATGTTGGCGTAGACGATGTCGGGATTATTGTAGGCGATGGCGATATGGATCTTGCCCATCGGGTCGGTGGGCAGGCCACTTTCGAGTCGCTCCCAGCTCTCGCCTCCATCCGTGCTCTTGAAGATGCCGCTGCCGGGCCCCGACTCGACCATGTCGCCGCCGCCGTAGCGGAAGCGCTGCCAGGCCGCCGCGAACAGAACGTCGGGGTCGTCCGGGCGCATCTGGATATCGTTGAAGCCGGTCGTGTCGTCGACGAACAGTACCTTCTGCCAGGTCTCGCCGCCGTTGACCGTCTTGAAGATGCCGCGTTCCTCGTTGCGACCCCAGAGCCGACCCATCGCCGCGACGTAAACGATGTCGGGGTTCTCAGGGTGGATGACGAGGTGCCCCGTCATCCGGCTCTCGCCCAGGCCCATGTTTTTCCACGTCGCGCCGCCATCAGTCGACTTGTAGACGCCATCGCCCCAGGAGTTGGCGCGTGTGTTCGCGGGCTCCCCGGTCCCCACCCAGACGATGTCCGTATTGGAGGGCGCGATGGCCACGGCGCCTGTAGATGCAGAGCCCTCGTTATCGAAGATCGGCTCGAAGGTCGTGCCGTTGTTGGTGCTCTTCCAGAGCCCGCCGCTCGCGGTCGTCACATAGAGCGTCTTCGGATCGGACTCGACCCCCACTACCGTCCAAGCCCGCCCGGCAGGCATGGAGGGCCCCAACAAGCGCCAATGCCAGTCCTTCAGGAGATCCTCGGTCAGCCCCTGCCCGTCGCTAGGGGAGTCTTGGGCCTGAGCACTCGCCAGGCACGCGAGCAAGACAGTCAACATGATCGCCGCGAGCGGCTTCCGGGTCTTCATGGCAGCACCTCCAATCCTCGGCATCGTATGAACGATAGGTCAGTAGCTGGAGAAGGAGTCAACACTTGTTACATAGAGCGGTCAAGAAGGATTGGCGGCGCACCTTGAGCCTGGCTCCTATTGGCACGTAAACTTGTGCAGCACGCTATTCTGTACAATCAGAGCTTGATCGCGAATGGCAGGTCCCGCTGGTGCGCCCTCGAAACTCACCAGCAAGCGGCCCAACGGTGGCCATCTCATGAAGACGAACGTCACTTTGAAGATCGACAAGCAGTTGCTCCAGGAGGCAAAGGTCTTGGCTGCCAGAAAGGGAACGTCGCTCAGTCGCATGCTATCTGAGACGCTCGAGGAGAAGGTGCGGCGGGAGCTGGAGTATGAAAGGGCCAAGGAGCGCGCCCTCAGGAGACTTCGACGAGCACCTGATCTCGGCTGCGAGCCCATTGCTTCCCGAGATCATCTCCACGAGCGGTGGTAGCAGGAATGAGCGAGCGCTCCTTCGTTGATACGAACATCCTCGTGTACGCGCACGACAGCTCCGCTGGCGACAAACACAAATTGGCCCGCGAGCTGGTGGAACGCCTCTGGGAAGAGCGTTCAGCGGCGATCAGCACGCAGGTCCTTCAAGAGCTCTACGTGAGAATACGACGTCAGGCTACAAGGCCCCTTCCAAGGTCGCGGGCAGTGGCGCTGATCGAGGATTATCTTGCCTGGCGAGTGGTCGTGAATGACGAGAGGTCCATCCTCGGCGCCCTCGAGTTGGAGCGGGCTCACAGGATCTCGTTCTGGGACGCCCTCATCGTCCAGGCCGCCATCACCTCTCGCGCCGCGGTCTTGTACTCCGAAGACCTCAACGATGGGCAGCAAATCAGCGGCGTTCGGGTGCAAAATCCCCTATTGCCTTGATTCATGGGAAGGCGTCTCGGCCTTCCCTTCGAGCCGACGCGCACCTTCTTCTCGCACCCAGTGCTGCCTCTCACGTGGGGAACTGTTCGGGAACCCTGGCTGGCCCATGCGCCCAAGAAGCAGCCACGTGGGACCTCGATACCTGGACAC
>CALAKE010000014.1 GCA_937922775.1 uncultured bacterium
ATGCACGGCGTCGAAGCCGTGGACTTCTCCGCCCTCCAACCGCAGGCCACGCCCGTTCTCGCGGAGGCCGAGGCCGAGCTCGAGCGGATTCGCGTACTCTTCGAGCTCGGCTCGTCGAGCCTGGTTGCCGGCTCGAGTGAGACTTTCGCAGAGGCCGCGGAATCCGCCGCACGTCTCGTGGAAGTCGCGACCGATGAGGGGTGGACAGTCGACCTCCACCTCGTCGGGCGCTCGGATGCAACGGGCACCGAGGATTCGAACCGGCTCTTGAGTGAGGAGAGGTCAATCGTAGTACGGGAAGCGCTAGAGCTGCTGGGAATACCGCTGGGAAGCATCACGACAGAGGGAATCGGCATTACCGATCCCGTGACGGCAAATGAACCCGCGAGGCAAGCACAGCTAAACCGGAGTGTATCCTTCTCCGTCAGGCTGAGAACCGAAGGAGTGAAGGAAGAGTGATTCAGAAGAAGATATGCATGGTCGGTGTCTTCGCCACGGGCAAGACCAGCATGGTGCGCCGATTCGTGGAGTCGATCTTCTCGGAGCGCTACCACTCGACCGTCGGGGTGAAGATCGATCGCAAGCGTGTCCGAGTGCGTGATGATGATGTCAACCTCCTCCTCTGGGACCTCGAGGGCAAGACGGAATCCGAGGGGCTGCGGACCAGTTACTTGCGTGGCGCCGCCGGCGTGATTTACGTCGCCGACGGAACGCGGCGCGACACGTATGACCAACTGTTCAGCCTGCGTCAGGATGTGGAGGCCACCTTGGGACGTGTCGCGTCAGTGGTGGCCCTCAACAAGCGAGATCTGACCGACCTCTGGCAACTCGAGCAGATGGACTACGACCGACTGGCAGACAAGGGCTTGCGGTGCATTCTGACCAGCGCCAAAACAGGAGAAGGCGTCGAGGACGCCTTCATGTGGCTCGCGTCGGAGGTCTTGGAGGAGGTGCGCGGTGAATCGTCAGAGTGAAGCTGGACCTGATCTCGATTTCCACGGGTTGACGCACCCGGGCATCGTTCGGAGTCTCAACGAGGACGAGTTCCTGATAGGCCATTTGAGCAAGTCCTCACGAGTCATGTTCACCAGCCTGGGCAAAGTTGGGGGCCTGGAGGGATTCGGGGAGTCAGACGCCTATCTCCTCATGGTCGCCGATGGAGTGGGTGCATCCGCGGATTCCGCGCTCGCTAGCAGCACCGCAGTCGAAGTCATTGCCGAGCACATCAATGCCGCCGCGACCTGCTTCTACAACCTCGATGTCGAGTCCGAGCACGATTTGATCGAACAGTTCGAACAGGCGGTGGGAGAAGCACACCAGAAGGTCATCGCCCGCAGAGGCGCATCGCCCAGCGCCTCCACGACCGTGACAATCGTGGTTCTGCTGTGGCCACGCGCTTACGTGCTTCATGTCGGCGCCAGCCGCGGCTACTACCTCCACCACGGACGGCTGCGACGATTCACCCGAGACCAAACCCTATTGGAGGTGCTCCTCGATGAAGGAACGGTCGCCGAGGAGGACGCCGAGGGACATCCGCACCGAAAGGTGTTGATGAAAGCCGTCGGCAGTCATGATGCCGACCCCAGTGTTGGCGTCGTCGACTTCGAAGCGGGTGACGTATTGCTGCTGTGCACCGATGGTCTCACCCGGCACGTAGACGACGATTCACTTGCGGAGATCCTTGCACGCAACGAGCCAGCCGACAGCATGTGCGAAGAGCTGCTCGCCGCAGCTCTGGATGGCGGAGGCGAGGACAACGTCGCCATCATCGTGGGGCGAATGGGATCAGCCTAGGAAGAGCAAGACGTCGTCCGCTGCCGCCTCGTGGAGCCGTCCTGGGCGTCGTGAGAACGGCGCGGTGGTGGAGTTAACCCGTTTCGGTGGTGGACTTGACCCCAAGCGTTGATCCCGAAGCCCACGAGGCGTACCTGAAGGGCTCGGCGCATGAGGCTCGAAAAGCTATGGGGATGCATGACGAGGTACTTGCCTTTTTGCGCATGTGGAGTTGTCCCGCTTTCGTGGACGGTTTTCCGCTCACATTTCAAGCGAATTGAGCCAACCTCCACTCGAGGTGGTTTACACGCGCAAAGGTTGAATGCGCATGTAAGAGAGGGTTCTCCAGAGCCACTCGAACGGGCCGAACCTGAAATACCGCAGCCACCAGACCGAAAAGGGCACTTGGAATGCCCAAATCGCGAAGACGATCAGCATTTGCCCGACGCGGCTGACCTCGCCGAAGTAGCCGAAGCCATGGCCGTAGAAGATCGTCGTGCAGATGATCGTATGAAGCAGGTAGTTGGTCAGCGCCATCCTCCCGACCGAGCCGAGAGCTTGTTTCGTTGTTTGCAGCCCATCGCTCAGACAGGCAAGCATGATCACGCTCACCCAGCCCATGCCCACAAATAGGCTGCCCCAGTAATTGTAGATTGACCCGAAGAAAATGCGGCTCATGACCCAGTCCGCCGCGAAGTTCCGATGGACGCCGTACATGATGATGGGCAGGCCGAT
>CALAKE010000015.1 GCA_937922775.1 uncultured bacterium
GGCGCTGCGTGAGGATCCCGACATCGTGTTGGTGGGTGAGATGCGTGACCGCGAGAGCACCGAGTTGGCGCTCCAGCTCGCCGAAACGGGTCACTTGACCTTCGCCACTCTGCACACGAACTCGGCAGTTCAAACAATCAACCGCATCATCGACATCTTTCCCGCCGACCATCAGCAGCAGATTCGGACGCAGCTCTCGTTTGTGCTCGAGGGCGTGCTGTCGCAGTCGCTGCTGCCGGCGGCTCGAGGTACTGGGCGAGTGCTATCCATGGAGGTGCTGATTCCGAATTCGGCCGTCCGCAACTTGATGCGAGAGGACAAGGTTCACCAGATTCCCTCGATCATGCAGTCGGGCCAGGCCGAGCACGGAATGCAGACATTCAACCAGTCGCTATCTCGGTTGGCGTTGCGCGGCAGGATCACCCGTGACGCCGCGTTACAGGCGAGCAGCGACCCGCGCGAGCTCTTGACCATGATGGAGCGAGGCGCCAAGGAGGGCGGCCCCCAGGGTGGCCGCATGAGGCCGGCGGCTCCGAGTCGCACACGGGGCCGGCGCGCCAGGTAGGGATGAGTCGCCAGAAGGCTATCGAGAGCTGGGATGAAAATCGTCAGAACAGTCTACATCGACTTTAGATCCGTGGGTGGCCGCAGTACCGACCTGCGACGCATGGACACGGGGGAGTAGCGAACCATGGCACGCTTCGAATGGGAGGGAGTCAACCGCTCAGGTCAAGCAGCGAAGGGTGTCCTGGTGGCGGATACGGCCGATGCCGTCTCAACCGTCCTGCGACGCCAGAAGATACGCGCGACCCGCATCGCTCCTGCACGAGAGGGCTTCAGCTTCACTTTCAAGCGCAAGATCGACCAGCAGAAGGTGGCGATCTTCACGCGACAGTTCTCGGTGATGATCGACGCGGGCCTTCCCTTAGTTCAGTGTCTGGAGATCCTCTCCGGGCAGGCGGATGATCCCGCTTTTGCCGACATGCTCGAGACCGTGCGGCGTGACGTCGAGGGCGGGTCGACTCTGGCAGACGCGCTACGCCAGCATCCGAAAGGTTTCACTGAGCTGTACTGCAACATGGTGGCTGCCGGTGAGGCGGGCGGTATTCTCGACGTCATTCTGCGGCGCTTGTCCACCTACCTGGAGAAGGCGGTTGCCCTGAAAGCGGCCGTACGTTCGGCGTCGATTTACCCGTTGATCATCATCTCGGTTGCGGGAATCGTTGTGTTCGTCATTCTCTGGAAAGTCATCCCGACCTTCGCCAGCCTGTTTGCCGGCCTCGGCGCCCAGTTGCCCCTGCCAACCCGTATCATCGTGGCGGCGTCGAACTTCATCGCAGCATACTCACTGTTTGTTTTCGCCGGCGTCATCATTCTGGCAATCGCCATCAGGCAGTACTACAAGACAGATGGCGGCGAGAAGCTCCTGGACGGATTGGTGCTGAGGTCACCTGTAATCGGCATGATCATGCGGAAGATCGCTGTGGCGCGCTTCTGCCGTACTCTGGGCACCCTGGTTTCATCCGGTGTTCCGATCCTCGACGGTCTCGATATCACTGCAAAGACGGCGGGTAATCGTGTCGTCAAGGATGCGGTGATGGAGACCCGCACCAACATCGAGGCCGGTAAGTCGATCGCCAAACCCCTGGAGTCCACGAGGGTCTTCCCTCCGATGGTCACGCAGATGATCTCGGTAGGAGAGGAGACAGGTGCGCTCGATACCATGCTCAGTAAGATCGCCGACTTCTACGAGGACGAGGTAGACACCGCGGTCGACAATCTGATGAGCTTGCTCGAGCCGGTGATGATCGTGTTCCTTGGCGTGGTGATCGGCGGCATCGTCATCTCGATGTACCTGCCGATGTTCGACCTGATCAACAAGATCTGAGGCGACCGGCATGGAGGGACCCATGCCCGTCGACGAGCCTGGCTCGAGTAGCAAGATCCATGATCCTGGCCCGACTGTAGCGGATCTCGATCGCCAGCTCCGGATGCTGATGATCCTGCGAGTGGCTGCGGCCTCCGCAGTGCTGGTCGCGACGCTCTACATTCAGTTCCTGGTGGGGTCGCAGTTTTCCCTGCGGCCGTTGTTCGGGGTCATCGGCCTGGTCTATGCATTCTCGATTCTCTTCGCGCTCTTGCACCGCTGGGGTATCCACTGGCCGCCCTACGCTGCTGTTCAGCTTTCGGTGGACGTCCTGCTCGAGACGCTTGTCATCTATTTCATCGGTGGCGCGGGCTCGCCCTTTGTGGTCCTTTACCTGCTCACCGTCGTGGCGGCAGGCTTCCTGCTGACTCCACGCGGGGCCGTCTATATCGCTGGCCTCGCCACGGTCTGCTACGGCCTCGTGGGTCTGTCGACGTACGTGATCCATCCCCTGATCGAGATGCTGCCCAGCTGGCTTCGGGACGCCTTCATGATCGGGCTGTCGGGCTCCGCAATCGACGCAACCGAGCTCTACCTGAGGCTCTTTTCCCTGCTTCTTGCTTCCTACGGCGTGGCCTTCGCGTCAGCATGGGCGGCCAGCCGCCTGCGCCGAGCGGGGCAGGAGTTGCGTGTTCGCGAATCGCAGGTCGTTGCGCTCGAACGGCTCAACGAGCGGATCATCGAAGGAATGAGCAGTGGCCTGTTGGTGACCGACATGGAGGGGAGCATCGTCACGTTCAACACGGTTGCGAGCGAGATCGCAGGTCGTACCGCTGACGAGCTGATGGGGCACAAGATCTGGGAAATCTTCAACGCTGATTCTGATCTCCTCCATCGCTTCGACGATCGTCTCCGCTCCGGTGGTGTCTATCGCACCGAACGTTTGCTGCGGACACCTGCGGGGGAGTGGCGCACCATCGGTATGTCGGTGATCCGCCTGCAGCGGCCCGACCGAGAGCTCGGGAGCCTGCAAGACATATACGTATTCCAGTTTCGTGACCTGACGAACGTCAAACGTATGGAGCGGGAGCTCCGACTACGAGACCGCATGGCGGTTCTCGGTGAAATGGCCGGTTCCATCGCCCATGAGATTCGCAATCCGCTGGCCTCGATCTCAGGCTCGCTGCAGCTTCTGAAGAGGGGCAATCTCAGCACAGAGGAGTCCGATGCGCAGGAACTCATGGACATCGTGATCCGTGAGTCGCAGAGACTCTCGCAGACCATCGATGGGTTTCTGGAGTACGCGAGGCCTGGACCCTTCCAGCCCGAGCAGGTGGATCTGCTGCCGCTTGTGCAAGACACCATCGCCCTTCTCGCCAACAGCGCGGAGCTGCGGCCTGATCACAAGCTCGAGGTACACGCGGATCCGGGTGCCTATTTATCGATGGTGGATGCGGCTCAGATCCGGCAAGTGTTCTGGAACCTGGCGCGCAACGCCATCCAGGCCATGCCTGAGGGCGGAGCTATGACGGTGAGCATCGCGCGCACGACCGAGGGTATCGAGGTAATCTTTGAGGACACGGGCCTGGGGATGAGCTCGGAAGAGGTGGAGTCCTTCTTCCAGCCGTATGTATCGGGATCGGCGCGTGGCACCGGAATGGGGCTGGCGGTTGTCTACAGGATTCTGACGCGTCACGAGGTCAACATCGAGGTCGAGTCGGAGGTGGGCGAAGGAACCAGATTCCTCCTGACATTCCCATCGGCGGCGGACATTGAGCCCGACGAGCAGCTCGTGCCGCCCGGCGGTGAGCACGGTTCGAGTAGCAAGGAGAAGCCATGAGTCGGGTGCTGGTAGTCGACGATGAGCAGAGCATGCGCAATATGCTCGCCATCGCCCTCCAGCAGGAGGGGTACGAGGTTGTCACAGCGGAAGATGGGGAGGCGGCTCGCCGCGACCGG
>CALAKE010000016.1 GCA_937922775.1 uncultured bacterium
GGGGAGTTCGTGGTGATCCCCGCGGGGGTGGAACACCGTCCGGTGGCCGAGGAGGAGGTTCATCTACTACTTTTCGAGCCCACTACTACTGTGAACACCGGGGAGGAAGTCAGCGAGCGAACCGTCACCGACGCTTGGCTCTGAGTGCCGGGCGACAGCGAACGAATCGAACCAGCAAAGCAAAGCCGGAGGAAGAATGGAGTTTCAGAGGACGTTTTCCGGAGCACCTTGGGAATCCAAGCTCGGCTATTGCAGGGGAGTCCGGGCCGGCAACATGATCTTCATCACCGGCACGGCGCCGGTGGCTGATGACGGGTCCACGTTCGCCCCCGGCGACGCCTACGCCCAGACCAAACGATGCTTCTCAATCATCGAAAAGGCTCTGAAAGACCTGGGCGCCGGCCTGCCTGATGTAGTACGTACGCGAATGTTCATCACCGACTTCGATTGCTTCGATCAGATCGCCAAGGCCCACAGCGAGCTGTTCTCGGAGCAGCCGCCTTGCGCGACGATGGTCGAGGTGGCGGCACTTGTGCATTCCGACATGCTGATCGAGATCGAGGTGGAGGCGGTCTGCTGATCTTGCATTCCCACAACAACCGACCTGGAAGCCATGTGAGCTACTCCGTCAAGGAGATCTTCTACACCCTGCAGGGTGAGGGTGCCCAGGCAGGACGCCCGGCGGTGTTCTGCCGGTTCTCCGGCTGCAACCTGTGGTCGGGGCACGAGGAAGATCGCCCCGAGGCAGTCTGTGATTTCTGTGACACGGATTTCGTCGGCACCGATGGGTCCGGTGGGGGGAAGTACGGCTCAGCGGTCGAGTTGGCTCATGCAATTAACGGCCACTGGCCCTCGGACCCTCGGGCGAGTATCAACAAGCTCGTCGTATGCACTGGCGGCGAGCCGCTTCTCCAGCTCGACACCACCTTGTTGGAGGCACTGCAACTGATTGACTTCGAGGTGGCGGTTGAAACCAACGGAACGCTGCTACCGCCTGAAGGGCTCGATTGGATCTGTGTGAGCCCGAAGGCTGGTGCCGACTTGATGCTGAGAAGCGGAGACGAGCTGAAACTGGTCTTCCCCCAGCCCGAGCTATTGCCCGAGATGTTCGAAGGCCTGGCGTTCGAGCACTTTTTTCTGCAGCCGATGGACGGGGAGGATCTCGAGGCAAACACGGCAATGGCACTCCAATACGTGCTGGCAAATCCCGCCTGGAGACTGAGCCTGCAAATACACAAGCTCCTCGGGATCCCCTGAGCCGGCTCGCCTCGAGCGATCCCCCGCACCGGCTGCGAGCCGACGCACATTGCATCCGAGGATCTATGGTCAAGAGCAGCACGATCGAGGTCAGCTGCCAGTGTGGAGCTCCGCTCGCTCACTACCAGAAGCGAGGCAAGGGACGGCTGGTGAAGATGTTCTTCGACCGGATACTCACCGACCACGCGGGAGTGTTCCTGACCGACCCGCCTCTCCCGATCAACCAGGCGATCGCTTGCCCGCGCTGTGGCAAGCGCGTTGCGACAGTTCATGTGGTCAGAGGCAGGTATGCCGCCAAGGTGAATCGAGGAGCGGTGCGGGCCTCATAGCCCCTGTCATGCCCCGAGTACCTGGAAGCCCTCCTCGCGCGCCGCTCTGGCCAAGCGGTGGTCGAGAGTGCAGAACCGATGACCCCGCGGCCTGCTCCGCGTCCAGGTCATCGCTGCTGCGAGCTGCAGCGCATCGGCGGCTCGCAGAGGATGACGAAGGAGGAGACGTTCTGCGTGTCCGCGAACCTCCTCCGAGGCCAAGATCTCGTGCAGATGCCCGAGGAGATCTTGCAGAACAACCCGAGCCCTTTCGACCATCCCCGTGGCCAGCTCACTCTCCCTCTCCCAACGTGAGATGGCGGACAAGCACTCCACAGGGGTTCCCCACCAGATCAAGATATCGGGGTCAGACTCGAGAATGCCGAGCACAACGGCGGAAGCCGGCTCCTCAACGATCAGCGGTACAAGCGCCGAAGAATCCCAGAAGGTCACCTGCCCTCCTCTCGCTCCTCCAGAAGAGCAGCACGTATCGAGGCCTCAGGATCCTCCGGCTTCTGCGTCTGCAAGAAGTCGGCCGGCAGCACGCTCGCCGCCACCCGTGCCAGCCCAGCTTCGACAAGCTCGACCATCTCGATGTCCAGACTCTCCTCTTGCAGTGGCTTCATCACTGCAATTGGATGGCCACGCTCCGTGATGATGACGGTCTCCCCCGCCTTCACCTTGCGAAGTTGCTCAGAGAGCTTGGACTTCAACTCTGTTACAGAAATGACCCTTCTAGTCGTATTCATATGACCAGTATAGTCGTTTCACCTGGAGATGTACCTAGACGCGGGAGGAATCCCGAGTGACAGCGCGAGCTACCTCTCCAATGGTGGAGTGGTCGGCGGGGGGACGCGGTGATGAGTGGCCTGCTCGTACGCGTAGGCGATTTCGATGAGGGTCGGCTCCGACCAGGCGACGCCGAGGATCTGCAGACCCGCGGGTAGCTCCCGATCTTCAAGCGTCACGAACCCCATCGGCACGGTGATCGCAGGGAAGCCGGTCTGTGGCGACAGTATCTGGCTGTTGTCGCCCGCCGGGGACTCCAGATCTCCGATCAGTCTTGGCGGATAGCTCCAGGACGGATAGACGAGCGCGTCGAGGTTCTGCTCGCTCATCAGCCCGGCGACCTCCTCTGCCAGTCGCTCGGAGTTCTCTGCGGCTAGAGCGCAAGGCTCGCTTTCATCGGGCGGTATCTCTTCCATCGACCGCTGCAATCGCTGCCGAACCGAGTTGTGGAAGCTGCGCGACTCGATGATTTCTTCTA
>CALAKE010000017.1 GCA_937922775.1 uncultured bacterium
GCGCTTCCCGAGGCCAGCGAGGAGCTCGGACGCCGGTACGGCATCGATGGACAGATCGACCTCAGCACTCGGATATCCCGCACACCAAGCCGACAGGGCGGCACAGGCGTCTTGCCAGACTTTCTCGACGGGGTGTAGTTCACCAGTCGCACGAGTACCCAGGCCTTTTGTCGTATCTCCTGACCCGATGGCACTAAGAATGTTCTCGACCCATCGCTCGGCTTTGTGATGGCAGAGCTCGAGAGTGGAAATTAGCTCCCGAATCTTCGCTACGTCAGAATCAATAGGAGCTATGTGATCTTCCATCCTGTCGATGGCCAGAATCTCCGAATCGGATTCCAAGGCACAGTTTTGCCACCATGATCGACAGGATGTTGTCATCTAGATCGCTCTCCCGGAGGACCAGGCAGTGTCGAGGATCGCGCCGCTAGTCCGTCGTGTCTCCGCGCATTCTCCACCAGAGACGAAGTCCGAATCCCACAATCAGCCCAAAGAGACTCCCGCGCGGTATCGCAAGCAATAGCGCCAGCCAGGTCGGTCTGTCGGCGTCAAACGCGAAGGCTCCCACCAGCACCAGGCACCACGCGAGTACGCCTGCGGCCGCGCCCACCATGACCAAGTAGACGACGAACTGTGGCACCGAAAGGCGTCGCAGCCACTTCAGATCAGCCATCATTTGTCTCCTTCACGCCAGGCTAGCCCCAGGAATAACACCAGCCATACAAACGTTCGAAAGGTCATCGCACCCACACTCTCAAACGCGACAGGAGCCCCTACCGTGTACAGGTAGCCGATGATTCCCAGCACGAGGAGATTGATACCGAAGATGGCGGCTGCCGCATACTTGCCTCGGATTGGGCAGAGCCATGCGGTGATGCCTGCCGCCACGTAGGCAACTCCCATCACCACGTTGTAAATCAACAGCGGCAGAAACACGATGTATCCGGGATCGGCCCCAGCAAGAACGCGGGTGCCGGCGATGACCGTGACGAGGCCAAATAGAATCGCCGCAAGCGACAAGATCCTATGGATCAGATGCATATGTCGTGCCCGCTCCAATTCAGCCCCTGTGGGCTACCTCATGACGCTGGCAGCTCAGCAGCTCTGGTGGTTCCGCGGCGGTCCACGCCCCTGGTTAAAGCCAGGATGTGACTCTACGATCAGAAACTCAAGGGAAACGCTATGAGGGATGAAGGTGTCTCGTCACTGGCGTCGAAGACCACGTTGCCATTGCTCTTGACTAGCCCCTGGCTCTAATCGAACAACGTGCGATTCTTGAATAGATGCCAACTCGCCCACACCGAAAAGAGGAAGATGAAGGCCAATGCGCCGTGTAATGCCGTATCGATGGGCTGACACCTCACTGAAGCGAGCAAATAGAAGTACTGCTTAGACCAGGCAACAGTCGTCCAGTAGACGTTGATCCCGAGCGCCATCCAGGACGCCACAGCACCAAAGAACCTCAGTCGCCACAAACCCATGACAGCAACCAGGAACAGCGGAAGCTGTATGACAACATCTCCAAGTGCGATACCTCTGTTGACCTCGACAATGACAGGATCGACGTTTTCCCGCAGGTCCTGAAATCCCCATCTGGCCACAGAATCATAGGAGACTACCGCTCCACCTTGTCCGATGATCCATATGATGGTGCTGAGGACAAAAAAACCGATGATCAACTTGATGCCGAATGGAGCCGTTTTGTGTCTATCCATGTCTCTGCATCTCCTCAGCATTCACTACTAGATCGACTGTTGTCCCCATTCCCGGAGCGACCGATGGCGCCCAGGCCGAGCCCCCTTCTCTTCTCCCTGCTCCTTCTTCTGCCTCTATTCAGTTCCCCGGCCGCGATTGGCCAATCCGTCCCAGAATATGAAGTCTACGCGATCGAATACATCTCTCTCCCGGGCCTCGCGCTGTCACGTTTTCTTCCTGGCGCCGATTCGTCCCTGACCGTGGACGTCTCTCTGATGGTCTGGCTGATCAGAGATCCCGACGGCCGCGCGGTCCTGGTCGACACCGGATACAAACCTGATGCCCCCAACGCCACAAACCCCGCTGTGGAGGGGTATCTCCGTCCGGACAAGGCGGTGGCCAAGTTGGGGATTTCCCCGGAGGAAATCTCCGACATCGTCCTCACTCACCTCCAATGGGATCATGTAGACGGCCTCTCCCTGTTCCCGAACGCGACGATCTGGGTGCAGAGAGAAGAGCTCGAGTACTATGCCGCCCGGGCGTGGCAGGAGGGCGGCACGGTGATACTGACTTCGGACGCCGTGCCCTTGTTCGCGAATCTGGAGTCGGGGGTGGCCAACGCCACCACGTTTGATGCGGAGTCAGACTTGGCGGCCTATGACCGGATGCGCGAGCTCGCGTCGAAGCCAGAATGGATCATTCCGGGTCACGACAGAGCGGTGTTCGAGAGATTCTCGAGCCTAGGTGAAGGAGTCGCCCGAATCCGCTAGGAGCAGACTTCCTCGCCGAGGCGGAGGAACCTCGCCGCGTTGTTGCAGAGGATGTCTCTCTTCTGCTGGTCCGTCAGGAAGTCGGCCTCCAGTATCGCGGCGACCCCCTCTTCCAGGCTGCCTACGACAACGCCGGCAATCACTGCCAAGATGTTCCTTCCGACAGTCTTCATGGCCACGGAGTTCCTCCTCTATGGTTCCACTCCAATGCAGGTCCAGAGGGTGAAACTGACATCTTCGCTAGTGATCTCGCACTGCCCGACAACCACAAATCCGGCAGCCTCCAGCCGGTCCAGGAGTGATTTGCGTGCCTCGGCGGCCCCGGGCACTGCCCCATCCTTCACAATGGCCAAGTGACTGCCATGCCGAAGGATTCTGTGTATCTCACCGAGGCCTCGGTCTATGTCCTGCCAGTGATCGATTGAGTCGAACGCAAACACGACGTCGGCCAAGTCATCGTTAACCGGCAGGGCTTCGGCCGATCCCACTCGATACTCGATTCGTGCCGAAGCCGGGTGATCAACCGTATGTCCGCGGGCGAGCTCAACCATTCTGGGAACGGGATCGATTCCGATGAGGTTGCCATCGGTGACCTGGGCAGCGGCATGTCGTAGTGCAGAGCCGGTACCACACCCTACGTCAACGATGATGGCGTCTACAGAGAGATCCAGCTCATCCACGGCAAGCCTGTTCGTCGCGTACTCGCCGTAGTTGGCCGCGTACCACTCAGCGGTCTCTGAATCCCACTCGGTCACATCGTCTTCCCGTACCAATTCCTCTGCCGCATAGCGTCACCATTCATCGGGCCACGGCTATTGACATCAAACTCGCCAAACTACGCGGCCCGTGGTGCACGTCCGCATCTCACGGCCGCAAAAATGGCAAGCGGCGGGATCAGCAAGTTGGCAAGCTCGAACCAGACGGGATACGGCAACATGAACATGTTGAAGACGGCGGCCAAAAGTAGAAGCGAGCCGATCACGATGCCATGTGCGGGATGCCTGCCTGCTCCCAGGCGTGTGGCGATCCAAGCACTCACGAAGGTGGTGACGCCCCATCCGACGACTCCGATTGCCAAGACCCATTGGGGAAACTTTGCGACATGAGCCTCGACAATCTCGTGGTCGGTCGTGTCGGCTCCTTCGGGGAAGGGATGGAAGAAAATAGTGACGACTTCAACGGCGATGATCAGAGCCATCGCAGCGACGAGGCTCACGACGATCGCACCTGCGCTGCACATCAATGATCAGATCATGCGTATACCTCCCTGCTCTACATCTCGCACACGTATTGTGGGGCCAAACGGCCAAAGCCCCCGCACTGTGCAGCTCTGACCACACATCGGCGACGATCTTCGAGCCTTCCGTACACGCGAACGAGTCTCGCCTCAACGAGGCCACCAAGGCGCCGTTTTCGCATCGGGCTGCTTCCGCAACACAAACTTTGCCATCTCCCTCAGCCGCTCAGCCTGCGAGACCCCCCCGCTCCAGCAGTGCGGCTGCCGGTCGCCATACATGAAAAAACCCGGGTAGTGCGGGTTGGTCGTCTCTTGCATCCAGCGCTCGAGCAGGACGACACCGACGTCCAGATAATAGGTATCCATGTCGCCTGTATAGACATGGAGCTTGTCGACGATCTTGGGCCCGAGCGTGGTCCAGTGCCGCTGCATGTAGGCGAGCAGGTCGTAGTGCTCTCTCCAGTAGGCGGCGACGTTCTCGTTGATTTCGCCTGTCAGCTTGTCGAAGAGGGGCTCGAAGTAGCCATCGGCGCCGACCGGCCCGAAGACGGCGCTCCAGATGTCCATCTGCCGCCCCGAACGCCCCTTGGTCCCGTTGACGTACTCGAACCGGTTCTTCTGCTCGACGGTCAGCCGCACGCGGCCGAGCGTGTCGCGAATGTTCGGTGTTGGCACCCGATACCACTCGTGCTGCTTGTAGAAGGCATTGGTATCGGTGTAGATGTCGACCCCCTCGTAGGCGGCGAAGGTGACCGGGTCGGGGCAGTAGCACCAGGTGCCGCCGAAAAAGTCCGGGTGGAAGAGCTGGAGCGCCAGTGCCTCCCAGCCGCCCGTCGATCCACCCTCGAGTAGCCGGGCGTACGGCTCGCGAATGATCCGGAAGCGGCGCTCGAGTTGGGGAATGAGCTCGTCGAGGAGCGCGTCGCCGTAGGGGCCTACGTTCGCCGAGTTAACGGCGTAGGAGTCGTCGTAGTAGGGGTTGGGAT
>CALAKE010000018.1 GCA_937922775.1 uncultured bacterium
TCTATTGTCAGTCATCGTCCTTACCGCGGCCACCTGGGTGGGGGCGGAAGAGGGCGCTCAGTCCACCGTCCGCATCGTCGAGCCGAGTCAAGCAGACTATGTATCCGGTGTGGTCACCATTCGCGCGGAGGTCACACCTGCGCCCGACACCGACATCACCGTCGTGACGTTCTATGTCGATGACGAAGTGATCGGGACACGCGAAGAAGAGCCCTGGGAAGTCACCTGGGATGCGGGAGCCGAGTTCCGCCGGCGCCTGATTCGAGTCGAAGCGACCGACTCTGCAGGTGGCACCGCTGAAGATACGGTGATCACCCGTGACCTCGAGACGGCAGTGTTCCGGGCCGAGGTCAACCGCGTTCTCCTCAGCGTTTCCGTAGTGGATGGTGGAGGCGGATTCGTGCCGGGTCTCGATATCGAGGATTTTGAGGTTTTCGAGGACGACGAGCCACAGGCCATCCTGACCTTTACGGCCGACCCCAGGCCGATGGTCGTGGGGCTGCTCATCGATACGTCGGGCAGCATGGAGGGCCCCAAGATGGAGCGCGCAAAGCAAGGCGCGATTGCCTTCCTCGAGCAACTCGGTCCCGAAGACGAGGCCTTCGTTATGGCCTTCGATGCCTTCCCGCGTGTCGTGCAGGATCTGACGAATGACCGGCGTTTGCTACGCGAGGCGATCCAGCAATTGCAGCCTGCCGGGGCGACATCACTCAACATGGCCGTCGTTGATTCCGCCGACATCCTGGCTGACCGACCGGAGCGACGTGCCCTCGTCGTGCTGTCGGACGGATTCGACACGGTACAGACCGTGTCTGAGCGCCAGGCTGTGGATTATGCTCAGCGGCAGGACGTGCGACTCTACACCATTGGAATTTTTGACGCGATGGCGGCACAACCAGGATTTAACCGCAGTTTCGACAACATCAACCGGGGTGAGGTGACCCTGCGGTCCTTCGCGGACAGCACGGGAGGCGATGCCGTCATTCTTTCTTCCCTGGGGGAGCTGATCGACGCGTATGAAAAAATCGCTGCAGAGCTACGAAGCCAGTACGCCATGGCCTACCAGTCCAGCGATCCGCCACAGCCGGGCGAGTGGCGCGAGATCGAGGTCAAGGCCAGAGGTGGTGAAGCGCGCACCAAGCCGGGCTACTACGGAGGTCAGCAGTAAGATGCACAGCGACTGTAGGATACGAAGCACCGGGTGGAGTCGGCTGGCTGCAGCAGCAGTAGTTCTGCTGCTCGGTATCGGTCTGGCTGCGCCATCTTCAGCGAGCGTGATCGAAAAGATCAGCATCGCGCGCTTGCAGAACGATGCACAGCTCATCGCCATCGCGCGCGTTGTCTCGAGCAAGAGCGTGACGCGGGGTGGCTCCATCCAGACCGAGACGCGGCTTTCCATTGAGCGGTCGTGGCGTGGTCCAAAGGACGGCAACATTGTCGTGCGGACAGCGGGCGGCCGGGCCAACGGGCTAACACTCATTGCGCGTGGTGAGGCGCAATTCCCCGCTAACGGACGGGTGTTGGTGTTTCTCTACCGCAGCGGCGGAGCGTGGCGTCCCGTCGGGATGTTCCAGGGCGTCTGGCGTATCGCACGAAGTGGTCGCGATGCGGGGGGCGACAGGGAACACACCCCGCCGACCCAGGATCTCACACTCCGGGGTCACGCGGAGAGAACTCTCGTCTGGCCCAGCAATGCGAACGGCGCCAGGTTGTTGGCTCTGGAATCGGGGCCCTATGCAGTCGATGGCGGGCCGCGGCTGATCTCCGAGTTGATCGGCAAGACGATGGGAGGTGTGCGATGAACGCGCGCATCCTGAATCGACGATTCTCGCTGGGTTTGCTCATCGCGCTATGCGTCATCGCCGCTCCGGTCTCCGCGTACGTGCCGCTGACGGTGAGCTTCTCGGATGGAGAGGCTGTGATCGCACATTGGCGTGATTCGGCATTTCCCGTGACGGTAGTGGCGAGCGAAGGGCTCAGCCCGGACATCGGAGGGGGCCGCGATGTGGAGGCGCTTCAGTCCGCGCTCAATACTTGGTCGTCCGTCGATGGCAGCAATGCGCGACTGCGCTACGGCGGCGAAGGTGATGTGCAGGCCGGCATCATCGATGGGATCAATGCGATCGAGTTCACGACCGCTCCCGGTCTCGACCTGTCGGGGGCGATCACGGTGAGCTACCTGCTGATCGATGACGATGGCGTGATCAGCGAGGCGGACATCCTGGTCAACAACCGGCGCTACACTTTCAACACGGATGGCGGCAACGTGGGGCTCGATCTCGAAACCGCCCTCCTGCGTGAGCTCGGACACCTCCTCGGATTGGACAGCTCGCCGATTGGTGAGATGGAGTTCAGTGGGGGCCAGCAGGCGACGGTTGCGGATGACAGCGCGGTCATGTACCCCGTACCGAGGGGACCCACACAGTTGGCCCGCTCGCTCACTGAAGACGACAAGGCAGCGGTCGCAGCGATCTACTCGAACGGCAGCAGTCGTGGGTCGATCTCCGGCCGGGTTACTACCCAGTCGGGTATTCCGGTGTTCGGTGCCCACGTGGTGGTGTTCGAGCCGGTCGACCAGGTGCTGGTGGGTGCGGTGACTTTGCCCGATGGCACCTACACGGTCGGAGGCCTGCCGCCCGGCCGTTACGTCATGCGTGTCGAGCCCTTGGAGTCGCCCGCCGATGCAAGCTCGCTCGGCGGCATCTACTCGACCCTGAGTGATCTCGTGAACAGTAGCTTTCGACCTGCGTTCCTGGAGCGCTATGTGGACGTTGTTGCCGGCTCAGAGGCAGGCGGCGTCAATCTGGAGGTCCAATGAGTACCGTATCCCGGTTGATCGTTGCTGCCCTGGTGGTCGTGGGGCTTGTTGTCGTTTCCCCGGCATGGGCTCAAGAGGCACAGGAGGAAGTCGAGGAGGTTCGACAGGCGGAGGCTCAAGAAGAGTCCGGAGAGGACCCCACTGAGAAGGAGGCACGACTGTGGGCGGCGAGCTTCTTCGGCGGCAACATGTCAGCGGGCAACCCTGTCGGCACCGTCGAGAATCCCTTCTTCAACACCACGTTCAAGACCGGCAGTTCCTCGATGTGGGGATTTCGCGTGAGTCGGATGATGTGGTGGCGTCTGGGAGCCGAGGGTGAATTCGGCAGGGGCTCACCGGGGGTGAAGGCCATCCTCACGAGTCCCGGAGGCGGCGACCTCACCGAGATCGACTATGCCGACCTCGACATGTCCTACTTTTCGGGGAGCGTCATCTTCGAGGCTGCAAATGGTCGCTGGGTGCGGGCATTCCTGAACTTTGGCCTCGCCGGCGTGTTCGTCAGCGGTGACAGAGAAGACAGCGACAACGCGGCTTTGGGGATCATCTTCGGCGGTGGCGTCGAGGTGCCGATTATCGAGGACCGTTTCTTCGTGCGTGCCGACGTTCGCGGGCTGCGTGCGGACTTCGGGCTCCTGGGTTTGGATCGCGGGCAGCTTGTCGGTCTCGAGGTCGACTCGCTGAGTACGAACGCGATATGGACCATCGGCGCCGGCTTTCGCTTCTAGGGAGAGCACGGGGAGACGCACGTCTGCAACGTTGCGCTTGTCCTGATGGGTAGGCCGGGCGCAGCGAGTCGCCTCCTGAAAGCCCCTGGGTGTTGCCCGGCCGGGTTCAACCCCGATCCGAGCGGAGGCGCGTGTGGCTAGTCCTCGACGGGAACCGTGCCCAGGGTCTCGTTGAGGCGGTTGAAGATCGTCTCCTCGATAAGCCCTGTGGAGCGCAGCACCTGGTAGCCGTATTCCTCCCCCATATAACCCTCGATGCGCGCGACTACCTTGACCTTCGCGTGGCCGCCACGTATCTCTCGGACGGTGGCGGTTAGCGTGTACCGCCCTCCGATAAAGGGGGCCCCCTGCGCGTAGGCGACCTCCTTGAGCCGGTCGACATCTTCTCCGAGGTCGGGCAGAACCCAGTAGTCGGTGATGATCATTCCGGCGTTGTTTTCGGCGTCGAAGCTTTCCTCGCTGATCCGGTAAGGCCAATCCTCGATGACCTGCTTGATGCCCGACCATGCGGCCTGGATCGTCGTGTCGTAATTACGGTCGGTATCGAGCGGCTCAATCGGCTTCTGCCGAAATGTGACGGTACAGGCCGGCAACGCGAGCAGCATGAGGGCCGCGACAACGCGAGTCCTCGTGTGGTTCAGATAGCTCACAGGAAAAGCTCCAAAGCGGGGAACATCCGTCTACGAGTGTTTTCAGCCGGCAGTCTAGGTGTCCGAGTCGGCTGGTGACTCGTCCTCCTTGGCACCGCCCTTCATTGCAGATTTGAAGTTTTGAATTCCCGTTCCCAGACCACGGCCGATCTCCGGAATACGGCTGGCTCCGAAGATGATCACCACGATGAGGAACAGGAGCAGCAGCTCCATCGGTCCGATGCTACCTAGCATTTGCCTCGTCTCCAGCGGAAAGGGTTATCCTCATGATACGGGTCCGGATTCTCTACGGTCAATGATACTGCCCCTCAGAGGAGCTCGCGGCTGTCACCCACGCGACGGGTGATGCGCCTCTGATCCAGGTACTCCAGCAGTGGGATGGCGTGCTTCCTACTCGTTCCCGTCCACTCCTTGAATTCCGGCACCGAGAATTGCTCCCCGACGGCACGACGCTCCCTGATGAGTTGCACGAGATCCTCGAGCGCCGTTGCGTGGAAAATCATGTCATCGCGGACGCGAATCAGCACACCCTCTCGCACGAGATGGTAGAGCATGCTTTCGGCTTCCGTAGGGGGAGCGCCGCTCGCCCCAGTCGCTTCCTCGGGCGCCGGCGGCGCGAGGCCTGCGGTTAGAAAGGTCTGCAGCATGGTTTCGCGAACCGCTGTTTGCTCGGGGCTGAGGAGGACCTCGTGCCCGGCCAAGCTCAGGTGATCTCCCGAGACCTTTGCCTTGCCGTCGCGCTGGAGCGTCTCGACCAAGGCGTCGAAAATTTCGTCTCGGGTGCTCCTAGCCAGCTCCGACCGTGCCGCACGCATTGGCATGCCCTGGCGCAAGGGGTTGAGCTCGTGGTAGCTGGCCAGGGCATCGAGGAGGCGGCCCCCCAAGGCGCTGAAGTGATCAGGGGCGACCAGGAGGAGAGGCTTGCCGCGCGCCTGCACCACCGACTCGGAAGCGATCGCATCGGTCGCCAATTGCTCGACCCGCGCCGTGGGTAGCACGAGCTTCGCGCGCAGCTCATCCCCGCTCATGCCCCCCGGCCCCGCGGCGACGACCCAGGCGACAAGCTGCTCGGCGGGGGCGGCGCCCAGCAGGGCTCTGAGGCGACTCACCGTCTCTTCTTCCGATCTCCGGTGTTTGCGAGGCAGGGCGTCGATGACCACGCCCCCGCCGATCGTAACCATTGGAGAGTACTGGCGGACGATGAAGCGGTCTCCGGGGGCCGCGGCATAGCTTCTCTCGAGGCGGAGCTGCACCATCGCCGAGCCGCCGGGAGGAATCTCGTCTCCCTCGAGAATGACAACCCTGGCCAGCACCTCGGCAGCCCCGTGGTGGAAACGCAGGCGTTGGTGTTGGACAACAGGCCCGAACTCGTCGAGGAGCTGCAGGCGAGCGTCAATAAGATGGCTTGTGCGCATCATCCCGGGCGACACGAGCAGGTCACCCCGCGCCACACTATGCACGTCGATTCCCTGCAGATTCACCGCTGTGCGCTGACCCGCCCGGGCCGTTTCGACTCCGCTGGCATGGACTTGTAGCCCGCGAATCGTGCTGCGCGTGCCGGAGGGCAGAATCTCGATGTCATCTCCCACTCGAGCCGTCCCACTCAGGAGGGTTCCAGTGACAACCGTGCCAAACCCACGCACCGTGAACACACGGTCAACGGGAAGTCGCAAGAGACCCTCGGCGGGTCGGTCAGGGGCCCTAGAGAGCAGCGCCGACAGCTCTGTTTGTACGTCCTCGAGGCCTAGCCCCGTTTCAATACTGGTTCGGACAATCGCGGCTTCGCTCAAGGGAGTGTCCGCCAGTAGCTCCCTCACCTCGAGCTCGACGAGGTCGGCGATTTCCTCGTCGACGAGGTCGCACTTGGTGATGGCTACCATTCCGTCGCGGATTCCCAGGAGCTTGCAGATCGCAAAGTGCTCCCGTGTTTGAGGCATGATCGATTCATCGGCCGCGACCACCAACATGACGGCATCGATACCGCCTATGCCAGCTAACATGTTCTTGACGAAGCGCTCGTGGCCGGGCACGTCGACGAAGCCGACATGAAGACCATCCCCCATACTCATGTGGGCGAAGCCGAGATCGATCGTGATGCCGCGGTCCTTTTCTTCCTGGAGACGATCGGGGTCAGTTCCGGTGAGCTCTCGTACCAGCGCACTCTTGCCATGATCAATATGA
>CALAKE010000019.1 GCA_937922775.1 uncultured bacterium
TGGCCGCCGCGATGGGCGTCATCGCCCGCTCGGAGCTACTGGGATTGAGCCCAATCGACCCCGTCTCGTTCGGCGCCGCTGCCGCAGTGCTCTTCATGATCGTTCTGCTGGCCAGCCTGGTTCCGGCGCGCAGAGCCTCAAAAGTCGATCCGATGGACGCGCTCCGCTACGAGTGATCGGCGAGGGTTCGTCTCACGATGGAAGAGCGCTTGCGGGCCCCCGCTGAGTGCGGCTCTGCTCCCTGGCGCGGCAGGGGGCCCGACCGGCGCTATGAAGGACACTCGGGGAAGTTCATCCTGTGGAGCAGATCCTGAAACCGGGGGTCGTCTCTGACCGCATCCCAGTGCCAGACCTGCAGGAGCATGAGATCCGGCGACCGTTCCTCGAAAGCTCTCTCCAGCCAATCGAGCGCCAGCTCCTTCTCACGGGCGTGAGCGTAGAGCAGAGCGACCCTGGCCGGCGGCACATATTCCGAGCCGGCACGCTCTACCAGCGCGTCGGCACCGGCGCGCATCGCGGTTGCATAGCCCGCGTCATCGTATCCGCGCGCAATGGCGCTCGCGACATCCTGGTTGCGGAGGACGGAGTAGAACCGACCCGCCGTTGCGGCGGCCTCCTCGTCCTGGCCTGTTTCGTGAAGGGCAATCCAGAGGCCGTGGAGAGTCATCGGCACGTCGGGTTCCATGCTTAGGCTCTTGCGCAACTGGGTGATCGCCTCATCGTATCGACGCATGTGCAACAGCTCGACACCCCACAGCCCCTGGGAGAAAGCGCTGAAGGGGTCGAGCTCCAGAGCCTTGGCCATTTCCTCCTCAGCCTCAACAAAGCGCCGCATGGCAACAAGAAACTGTGAATAGAAGAGGCGGGCATCGACGTAGCTCGGGTCGAGCTCGATCGCCAGCTTGAACTCGTTCTCCGCACCCGCCCAGTCCCACTCGGCATGCATATTGATCCCACCCAGCAGATAGTGACCTTCGGCCAGGTTCGCATCCAGCTCCAGAGCCCTCTGCACGGCAGATCTGGCTCGGGGCATCGTGTGGCTGATGGGCTCCACTCCCCAGTATCCACGAATTGCCCAGATCCAACCGATACCCGCATGTGCCTTTGCGTAGTTCGGGTCCTTTTCCAGAGCGAGCTGAAGATACTGCAGCGCCGCCTCGAGGTGGTCAGGCGTGATCTTGACCCAATGGAATCGGGCCTTAAGGTAGGCCTCGTAGGCCTCCGGATCGACCGGGCGTGCCTCGGAGAGGCGCTCCTGTTCCTCCGGTGTGACGGCGACCTGAACCTCTCTGACG
Organism: uncultured bacterium; assembly: GCA_937922775.1. Lineage (GTDB taxonomy): Bacteria > Acidobacteriota > UBA890 > UBA890 > UBA890 > CALAKE01. The sequence goes on from CALAKE010000019.1 coordinate 1,296, forward strand.
ATGGCCTGTGCCACCTCACGCTGAAGCGACAGGATGTTCGTCATGTCGCGGTCGTAGCTGTCGGCCCAAATGTGAGTATCTGACGCCGCGTCGATGAGCTGAGCCGTGATCCTGACCTCGTCTCCGGCGCGCAGCACGGAGCCTTCGACGATGGCGTCCACTCCGAGCTCCTGTGCGATGACCGGTAGCGGCTTCTGCGATCCCTTGTAGCTCATCACGGAGGTCCTGGAGATCACCTTGAGCGCACGGATCTTGGCGAGATCGGTGATGAGTGCCTCAGTCATCCCGTCGGGAAAATACTCCTGGTCCTTGTCGCCCGACAGGTTCGTCAGGGGCAGAACGGCGATCGAAGTGATCGTCGGGGGGGCATCCGTGGCCAGCCGAGTCCTCTCGGCGTGGTCGGCATCCTGAGCCAGTTCGGTCGGCGTTGCCAGCCGAACGCTGATACGTTCGGGTGAGCGCATCAGATCCAGCATGTCGTCGATCTCCAGCCGCGCGTCGGCGATATCGTGAAGACGCCGATCGGTTTCCTTCGCGAGGCACCTCCGAATGAGAGCCTGAGCGGGATCAGGCAGGATAGGGGGAAGCGCGCTCCAATCCGGTTCGTCCTTGAGAATCGCCGCCAACACGTCCGTGACCGTGTCACCGCCGAACGCTCTTCGCCCCGTGAGTGTTTCGTAGAGCACGCAGCCGAACGACCAGATGTCCGATCTCTGATCGAGCACCTTTCCTCGGGCCTGCTCCGGACTCATATCTGCGGCCGTACCGAGGATCACGCCCGCAGCGGTGCCTCCAATCGTGATCGTGGGTGAGTGACTGAGGTCGGCGTCAGTCTCAGCGCCCGATTCGTGGGCTTTGGCCAGGCCGAAGTCCAGGACCTTCACCCGTCCCTCCTCGGAAACCATGATGTTGGCCGGCTTCAGGTCTCGGTGGATGATGCCCCTACGGTGCGCGGCGTCCAGTGCCCCGGCGATCTGACGAGCGATCTCCAAGGCGCTCCGCACATCAAGGGGGCCCGAGACGAGACAGCGGTCCAGTGGCTTCCCCTCCACCAGTTCCAGTACGAGGAAGCGGGTCCTGTTGGCCTCCTCGATGCTGTAGATCGCGGCAATGTTCGGGTGGTTCAGCGCGGCTAGCAAACGCGCCTCACGTTCGAGCCGCGCCAACCGCTCTTGGTCCTCCGCGAAAGCCTCGGGTATGAGCTTGAGCGCGACATCGCGGCCCAGCCTCGAGTCTTGCGCGCGATACACAGTCCCCATGCCGCCCGAGCCGAGCGGCTCGAGGATTTCATAGTGCGCGAGGATGTCGCCGACCATCGTTCCTCTCGAAGGAAGATCACGAGGAGCACCCTGCAGAGGACGCTACTTCAGAACCCGGGACGGGGCAACGGTCAAGGGCCAGCCCCGGTGGTCGAAATCAGTGGCAATTCGCGGGCCTACATCACTCCCGCGCGGATCTTGTAGGCGATCAGCCCCTCGCCTTCAAAAAGCGGGAATACCCTGAAGTACAGTGTTTGGCCCGCCTCGATCGGCGACGTCAGGGACTCGTTCCCCGCGATTCCCTGCATGTCCTGGTCCGACACGTCCAAGTACTGGCGGTACTCGCCCTCTTTGTAGACCTCGAGGGCGAGATCCCCTGCGGCGGCCTCGACGATCACCGTCACCATGCCGCCGGTATCGCTCGTCACCGAATACCAGTCCCCCACGTCCCCTGCCGATGCGTCCAGCGAGTCCTCCATCGGTGATCCCGGGATGAGGGCAGTTGCCGAACTGGGATGGCCGTCGATGTCAGGTTCTGTGGCCAAATCGGGGAAGGGGATCCACGCCCCACCGACGTTGAACGACCCGCTGTCGTACATCGCCTCGACGTAGACGTGAAAGACGCCCGTCCGCGGCAGAAGGACCATCAATTGCTCGGCGGAAAGGACTCCGCCGGTATCGACATCGGCCGCTCCTCCTGGGAGCGCAAGCCCTTCTGCATCCGTGACGATGATCCTCAGGTCGACCTCACCTTCTCCTCTGACGACTACGGTCAAAAAGCCGGCCGACTCCGCGTTGAACTGAAAAGTTGCTGGGGCTTCGCTGCTCGTTTGCGAGCTGATCACCTGGCCGAGCGGCAAGGCCGGCAGGTCCTGGCCGGCGAAGCTGCTGCCCGGGAGGGCCACGCCGTCCGCAAGGGCAGGCTCACTCGAACCAAGAAAAAGGGCAGCAAACAGTATGAGAACAGATGTCGCTACAAGAGCGAAGCGCAACTTGCCAGTCATGGCTTTGCCTCCTGCGGGAGCCCGGTTTTCGCAGGACCCCGAGCGTTCATAGTGACCAATGCGGAAATGGAATTCGGCCCCATTGTGTTGTGGCTCACGGACTCGAACAAGGCCAAAAACGCAGAGACTTCAATTCGCTATTGAATGTATCCCAGAGAGCGAAGCTGCCGGATCAGCTCGGGATCGAGATCCATCTGCTCGAGCTGTACGTTCTGGCCGGACGCCAGGAGTCGCAGGTCCAACCGTTCCAGGAGAGACTTCACGAGCTCCCCGCGCTCTCGTCGGCCGGCCTTCTCGGCAAAGTCCTCCTCCAGGTTGAAGAACCAGGTCCTGTCCCTCTTCTTATCTGCGATGACCTTGTGAGGCCAGACGAGGCCGGCCTTCAGCTCCGGCCCGTACAGCGTTCCTTCCGCCGCGATCAGTCTCTCGGGAAGCTCCTCGTTGCTCGCGAGATGTGGCCAGAGTGAGACCCCGAAGACATTCTCCGTGACGGCTAATCCGAGAGCATCGAGGACCGTCGGGGTAATGTCGGCGATGGAGACGGGGGTTGCAGTGCGGCGGGCCCCGACACCAGGACCCCAGACGATGAGCGGCACATGCAGAACCTCGTTGTACAGGGTGTGCCCGTGCTCGAAGCCGCCATGGTCGAAGAGCTCTTCGCCGTGGTCGGACACGAAGACCACCAGCGATGAGTCCCACAGCCCCCGCTCCTTCAAGCCGCTGACGAGTCGCTCGAACTGGCTATCGACGAAGCGAATCTCCTCGTCGTAGGCGGCCTCCATGAATGCCTTGCGGGCGGGCGACAGGCTAGATGCGTCGCGGCGCAATGGCTTCGGGTCCTCGACGACCGGCAAGGTGAATCCTCCTTCGAGCTCCCCGGTGAACATGCCGCCATAGGGCTCCGGCGCCCCGTACTGCATGTGTGGGTCCCAGAAATGCAGAAACAGGAAGAAGGCCTCACCCTCGAGGTCGTCGATGTACTCCAGGCCGAGGTCGACGACGACGTCAGATCGTCGGGTGTCCTCGTAGGTTCCCGGCACATGATCGTAGATATCGAAGCCGCGGCTGACTCCAAAACGTGGGTCCAGGTTGGGGTTCTGCACCACGGCGATGGTCGTGAATGCCTCCGCGGCCAGACGTTCCGCGAGCGTTTCTACGGCTGGATCGAGAATAGTCTGCTGCATGGGTCCCACGCGATCGGCTTCCCACTCGACATCCGAGGTTCTGGGGCGGATTCCGGCAGCATGCCCGCTCTGCAGCCTTCCGGTGAAGATGCTTGCGAACGAGGGCAGCGTCCAGGGAGCCGTCGCGAAGGCGCGATCGAAGACAACACCTTCCTCTGCCAGCGCATCGATGAATGGAGAGGTCGGCCGGCTGGCGCCCTGTAGCCCGAGGTGATCTGCCCGCAGAGTGTCCACCCCGACCAGTATGATCGCCCTGGGCGTTTCGCGGGCGGGCGGCTGCTCGGTACCGCCGCAGCCAAACGACAGGAGAGCTACGAGCGACAGCAGGGCGAGCGGATAAACGGCTCGCAGGTTGCGGTCGCGCGGCCCGGATCCAGCCATCGTATTGCTCGAGTGCATCGGTCTTCCTTCTCGGCAACTGCCTCGTTTCAAGGTCTGAACGTCTGCGACAAGATCGTCGATCAGGCGAGCGGATCACCCTTGTACTCATGCCGCCTACCCGTCCAGTATATCGGCCAGCCCCTAGATTGATGCGACCCCGACCCCGCCAACCTGATACCCGGAGGCGACCCATGCGACGACCATCACATCGAGCAGCACTGCGGGCGGCCCTCGTTCCAGGCCTCGCGATCGTACTCACACTTGCGACGCCGATTCCCGTGCTCGCCCAGTTGCAGGACTACGCCGAGGTAGTTCCAGCCTCGGCCGACACCCAGAGCGGCCTGTTCACGATTCATCGCCTCGGAGACCGCCTGTTGTTTGAAATCCCCGACGAGGTGCTCGGCCGGGACATGATCATCATGAGTCGCTTCGCCAAGGCGCAGCAGGGGCTCTCGAACGCCGGGGCGAACATGGCGCCGAATATCACGCTGCGATGGGAGCGCCACGGCGATCACATCCTGATTCGGGCCGTGTCCTACCAGAACGTGGCGGACGAAGGTTCCCCCGTGGCGATGGCGGTGCAGAACTCGAGCTTTCCCCCGATCCTCCACTCCTTGTCGATACTGGCTCGTGGCGATGGCACCTCGGTAATCGACGTCTCCGACATCTACCTCGGCGATACTCCCACCTTCTCGCTGCCGCGCAACCGGAGATCGCAGCTCTCCGTGCGCCGCTACGATCGTGATCGTAGCTGGTTGGAGTGGGCGCGGGCTTTTCCGATCAATGTCGAGGTTCGTGTTGTGCAGACGTACGCTGCCGATCAGCCGCCCTCGAGCTCGCGTGGCGGAACGGTTTCGTTCGAGGTCAACCACTCGATGGTGATGCTGCCCGAAGAGCCGATGATGCCGCGTCTCTGGGACGAGCGGACAGGGTTGATCTCGATGTCGGTCACCAACTACTCGCGCGATTTTCAGGGCGTGCGGCCGCAGCGATACATCATTCGCAAGCGCCTCGAGCCATCCGATATGGTCGCCTTCGAGCGCGGGGAGCTTGTCGATCCGGTAGAGCCCTGGGTCTGGTACATCGACCCGGCGGTGCCGGCGGAATTCGTTCCCGCCATCGAGGAGGGAATCTCGGAGTGGAACGAGGCCTTCGAGCTCGCTGGCTTCCGCAACGCCGTTCAGGTGCGTCGCGCTCCCACCGAGGAAGACGATCCGACTTTCTCGCTTCTCGACGCGCGATTTTCAGTGGTGCGGTACAACGCGTCGCCGGTTCGCTCTGCGAACGCGGGAGCCGACGTTGTCGACCCGCGCTCGGGCGAGGCCCTGCGCTCGCACATGAACATCTATCACGGGCTCTCGGAGAGAATGCGCTGGCAGCTCCTTTCGCAGGTGGCCACGGCCAACCCCGAGTTTCAGACAGAAGAGCTGACGTCCGAGGATCTCTACGAAGCGATTCGATACGTCGTTTCCCACGAATCGGCCCACGCGGTGGGCTTGCCGCACAACCAGCGGGCCAATTTCGTCTACCCGGTCGAGTCTCTGCGGGACCCTGATTTCGTGGGCGAATGGGGTCACTCCGCATCTTCAGTGGGCCGCACTCGGTTCAACTACGTTGCCCAGCCCGGCGATGGTGTCCCGCCGGAGCGGCGCATCGGCGTTTGGGACAAGTTTGTCGTCATGTGGGGCTACCGGCCGATTCCCACGGCGACCACCCCTCAGGAAGAGGTCCCCACCCTCAGCGAGTGGATTGTGGAGCGTGCCGATGATCCCTGGTATCGCTACGCCGGGCCCCTGTTCGGCATGGATATCGAATGGGACCCGTTCCGCATGACCGAGGGCATATCGGATGATCCGGTACAGGCGGCGATTTATGGAATGCGCAACCTGTACGCGGCCTCGGAGTCATTGATGGAGTGGGTGCTCGACCCGGGCGACGACTACTACGAGCTGGAGACCAATCACCTGCAGCTCCTGACCCAGTGGAACCGTTATTCTGAGCACGCCGCCGCGGTGGTGGGCGGGTCACGGACCCATCACAAACGCTACGGCGAGGAGGGCTGGGTCTACACGCCCATCGAGCCCGAGTATCAGCGCAAGGCCATGCAGTTCATCGACGATTTCGTGCTGCAGACACCGGACTGGGCGCTGGACAGCAACCAGCTACGCCGGATCGAGCACGCTGGTGCTGTGGAGAGGATTCGGGCCTACCAGGAGTTGGCAATCCAGCGCTTGCTGAACCATGCTCGTCTGGCGCGCATGATCGAGCACGAAGCATTCTTCGGTGACACCACCTACCGGCCCACCGAGATGCTCGACGACGCGCGCGAGATGGTCTGGCGTGAGATGTACGCCGGCACCCCGATCGATACCTACCGCCGCAATATGCAGCGGGCATACCTGGAGCAAGCTCACCGGCTCCTGCATGAGACGGAATTCGAATACTGGGTTCCTCCGAGGTCGGGCAACCTGCGGGTCAGTAGCAACGACGATCCTCCACTCAACGCAGCCCTACATCTCACGCAGTCGGACATCCGACCGCTTCTGCG
>CALAKE010000020.1 GCA_937922775.1 uncultured bacterium
GTTCCTCTGTCAGGCAAAAGAAAGTGGGGGAGGATGACTCGCATCCTCCCCCATCTTGTTCGAGCGTCTAGTGATCGATCAGAAGATCCACCTGAAACCGAGCACGAAGTTCATCGGGAACTTGATGTCCCGGACAGTCTGGAACGGGTCGTCCTCCCGCGGGTCGTCGGAGGTCTTCACACGCGTGACCGTGTCGAGATTGAAGAAATTGAAGATATCGAGAAGAACTCCGAGGTCAGTTTCCTTGATCGGAAAGATCTTCTCGAACCTGAAGTTGAAGTTGTTTTGGCTCGGTAGTCGGTAGCTACCGCGAGGCTCTGTCCATGCCTCGATATTCCTGCCGTTTGAGCGCACGTCGACGAATACGAATTCGCGCGTGTACGAGAGGCCCGTCTTGTAGTTGTAGAAGAAGGCCGATTGGATTTCCCATGGCAACAGGAAGGTACCCACGAATTTCACCTGGTGCGGGACGTCGGTGAATAGCGGGCCGAAGGCATTCAGGTGGGTGTTCGGATCCGTCCACAGAGACGACGGCCCGAGCGACGAGCCGCGACCGTTCTCGAAGTCGGTATCGTCGGTCCCCTCCGACTTGCTGTAGACATAGGACCCGGAAACACCCCATCCGTCCGAGTACCGTTTCTCGAGGGCGAAGTTCAGGCCCCAGAACTTCCTCGATTGTTCAAACGGCCACAGAGGGGTACCACTGAGCACGTTCCCCATCTTCTCCGGATTGGTGATCAGGAAGACGCCTTCATCGGCGTTCTGCAGGTCCCACAACGTGAACGTGTTGCCATACGAATCGGTCGCCTGAATCTGGTCCCAGATTCCATTCAGCCGCACCTTGTCCTGGAAGTCGTGGGTGTCACGCCTGATGTAGGTGACCTCGGCTGAGACATTGGGGGCGATTTCTCTCGCCACACCGAGGCTGAACTCGGTGAAGTTGGTCATCTTGAGATTGGGATCGACCGGGATGGCCTGGACCGATTCCGTCTCGATGACCTCGTAATCGCCGGCATCGGGGTCCCATTCGGAAAACTGAAACTCCACCGCTGGAAAGCTCTGGAATCCCGCATACATCCCGGCGATCAACTGCGGGTAGTACTTGCCCCAGTGGAACTTGATCGCCGTGCTCCCATCGCCGAACAAGTCGAAGGTAGCGCCGATCCGGGGGGCGACACCCAAGTCCGGCTGGAAGTGGTCGCCGAGATCCACTGTGCCGGCGGGATACCCTGTGATGGGACCGAGGTTGGCCTTGGCGTTACCCGTCCAACTATTGAACCTGAGGCCCGCGTTGATGGTCAGGCGACCATCGTAGGTGATCCAGCCATCCTGAACGAAGAAGCTCAGCGTGGTGCCCAGGGGATCGATCTCGAGCGACTGGAACTCGTAGCGGTATGCGGGTTCTCCGCCGTACGTCGCGTAGAACGCGTTACCCGTGTAGCCGACCCACGTTCGAGGCTTGGCCCAGTCGCCCTGAAAACCGGCCTTGATGTCGTGTGAACCGGCGAGAAAGTCATCGGCATAGTGGCTCAGCGCAACGTTGAGCTGGTAGCGGTTTCTCCAGGCATCGAAGAAGAACCCCGGGCTTTCCGACAGATACTCGGTTTCGATTTCAAAGTACCCGGGGCCAAACGTCTGCGCGTCCGGGAAGTCGCCGTAGGCGCTATCCACGCCGCCGAACTTAACGTCGAGGAAGGTGTTTTCCGAGAGAACATGCAGGTAGTCGATGTTGAAGACCTTCCAAGTACCGAATGGAGCGAGGGTTGCCTCCGGCGCCACAAATTGATCGGCCGGGTCCTTGCCGTCTTCGTTCTCCCAGTTCAGAGAACCCTGCAACCTGATATCAGAAGTCGGCTGCCAGGTCAGCTTCCCCAACCATTGATAGTTCTTGTTGTAGCCATCGTCGCCGTTGGCAAGCTCTGTAGCGTAGTTGCTGACATCGCGGCGGAACGAGCCGTAAGCCCACAGCTTGTCCTTGACCAGCGGGCCACCAACGTCCACGTGCCAGTTGCGGTTGTTGTTGACCTCGGCACGGAACTCGGGGTCGTCAGAATTCTGCAAGTTGAAGCCGTCAGGACGAATGAAGATATTCGCCTGACCGTGGACCTCGTTGCTGCCCGACTTCGTGATGAGGTTGACCACCATGCCGCTGTAGCCCCCAACCTCGGCCGCCGCACCGACACCACGGAAAGCCGCCTCCTCGACGTTGTCGAAGTCGAGGCGGACCTCCACCTCACCGCCCTCCGTGCTGTTCATCGTGACGCCGTCGAAGGTGAACTGGGTGCCCTGGAGTGTTCCGCCGAAGGCCGAGGCGCCTCGCCCATCTCTCTTCGTGCCGTCATCACCGACAACTCCGGGGATGAAGTCGATGAGGCCGGCAGCGCTCCTGCCCGAAGGCAGCGTCTGGAAGACCTGTTCCGTCATCGTGGTGTTCGCCGATGAGGAGGTCCTGATGTCGACCACCGGAGAGGCGCCCAGTACGGTCACCGTGTCCGTAACTCCGATGATGAGGCTGAAGTTGACCGTTGCGGTGAGGCTGACGGAGACGCGCACCTCCTCCTGCACCTGTGATTCGAATCCCTGCAGCGAGGCCTGGACCGTGTAGTTTCCCGGCGGCAGGGCCGGAAATCGATAGCGCCCATCCGAGCCAGTTGTGGCGACCTGCTCACCACCGATGAGCTGGGGTGACGCGATCGTCACCGTCGCCCCCGGCAGGGGCAAACCCTCCGGGTCTGCTATCTGCCCCTGAATCACGCCGGTCCGGGTCACCTGCGCTTGCGCTGCGAATGGAAGCAACGCCAATAGGCAACCAATGGAAGCGATCGCTACAACCTTTGCGACGGTGCGCATTGTCTTCCTCCGAGGGGCAGCCGGTACTCGGCGGCCGGTCTTGGGTCACATCTCCTGGGTTTGGAACTCTGGTCTCGACGCAGACGCGCCCTGTGCTGGTAACGACGTGCCTTCGCCGACTCTTTCGTTGAAGTCTTTGTAGGTTGTCAGTCGATTGAGCTCGAGGACTCTGAGGGCTTCCTCCCAGTCGCCTCGCTCAACGGCACCGAGAATCTGGTCGTGCTCACTCTTCGATGCGTCCCACTGGGGAGTATTGAAAAAGGCCCACATTTCCAGACGTGTCACTTCCGATCGAAGCTCATCGAGCATGGTGCACAAGCGCTGGTTGTTGGACCCCGCCGAGAGCAGATGATGAAACCGGTGGTTGAGCTCGATCCCCGCCCGCACGTCCTGCCGCTGGCAAGCTTCCTCGTAGTGGGTGTTGATCTCGCGGAGCTCGGCAATCTCCTCGGAGTCGAGCTTGGGGAAGGAGTGCCTGCCCGCCAGAACCTCCAGAGACGCCAAGATCGGATAGAGCTCCAGAAGATCGAAGGCCGACTGTGAGGGAATCTGGTAGCCGCGATGCGGGATCCGCCTGAGAAAGCCCTCGGATGCAAGCCGCCCCAAAGCCTCTCTAACAGGCGTTCGGCTCACACCCAGCTTCTTGCTGACTTCCTGCTCTCTGATAAAGTCGCCTGCCTTCATGCTATCGCCGAGAATTCGGTCCCTCAGGACTTCGTAGACCTGATCCGTGAGGGTTGCCGTCTTGAGCAGCGGCCAAGCGTCGGACATATGAGGGTTTGTAAACCATATTGTATGCAATAGTCAAGCTGCTCGATAAAGTCCTTTGCTTCTGGCATTTATGCTTGAGGCCCGTACGCAGATCGAACGATTGTATTTTGTACATGACCCACAACCGCGACCTCGGAATCCCGGGGGGCCGCGGTGAGGGAAAATAGCGCCACGCGGGGTGTTCGAGCTCCCAGCCTGGGATTCTCGATGGTTCGTGAAGCGAGCGGGCGCAAGTACCGCGAGGACGAGGTGCGCGCAGGTTCAAGCACGGAGGCATGCTCGTGCAGCATGCCGAACACTCGAATCAAGTGGAACGCAGTTCTAGCGAGCCATTGTGCACGTGCAGCCGTGAACCGTTGAGAATTCCAGGCTAGCGCCGCTGTGATCTGAGGAGCTGTCCGCGGCGTGCATACTCCTCCGCCCTCCTGCGGTCGCCAACTCGGTTGTAGAGATCAGCGAGGAGAAAGTACCCGAGGGT
>CALAKE010000021.1 GCA_937922775.1 uncultured bacterium
TGCTCTCGCCGAGGAGCAGGAAGAAGGTGGGGAAGAACAGCCCGAGGGCCGATGCCAGGCCGAGTGCGCCCACTACCGAGAAATGGGCCTCGGGAAGAGTGGCAGAAAGCTCGCCCCAACCTCCTGCGCTGCGTAGAGCGATCGGCAGAGCAATGATTACGCCGAGAGCGATCATGGTCCCGTTGAAGATATCGAGGGCCACGATCGAGCTCATTCCCGCCAACGTCAAGTAGACAACGACGAGAGCACAGATGATGGCCTGCCCCCAGACCGGATCCAGTCCGATGAGGATCTCGAGCATCCGGCCGCCACCGATGAACTGGTAGCTGGCGATGGTCAGGTAGGCGATGATGATTGCGATGGTCCCGAGCACGCGCGCAGCGGCGTTGTATCTCGTCTCGAGAATGTCCGGCACCGTGTACTGGGCGATACGACGTACTCGCGGCGCCAGGTAGTAGACAATCAGCAAACCCGCCCAGGCTCCAGCACTCATCCACAAGGCTGAAAATCCTTGCCGGAAGCCGCGCCCGGCGCCGGCGAAGAGGCTCCCGGATCCCATCCAGGTGGCCACCAACGTACCGACCAATACGGTGGCCGAGGTGCCTCGCCCCGCGACCATGAAGTCGTCTTGAGTCTCGACACTACGGGACTTTCTATAGCTGACCCCGATCAGGAACAGAAGGTAGGCGGCTATCGCTAAGACGTAGATCATGCTTCCTCCTCGGAACGAGGTACCGCGGTCAGCGGTCGAATCCGCGAGCTCGGTGCTGCGAGTTGGCCAGAGGCTCCTCAGCCATCTCTTCGTCGATGTCGATCGCCCGCGAGAATACCCGACATTCGAGCTGAAAAAAACAAATCTTGATCTCAGCCTGCCGATCGGCGGGCACAGGACTCCCGGTTTCACGGCGATGAATCCGCCCACATGTGTGAGAATAGCCTCGAGTCACAGCGACGAATCACACGAGTGCAGGTGCCGCAATGAGGGTCCTTCTTCTGGGAGTCGGCATGCAGGGTAAGTCTGCTCTGCGTGACCTCTGTGCCAGCAAGGACGTTGAAGCCGTCGTCGCCGCCGACTACGACCTCGACGCACTTACTACCCATGTCGCGAAACTGCCCGATGCACGCAAAGTGGCCTGCGAGCAGGTTGACGCCTCGCAGCCTGAATCCATCGCTCACCTCATGCGGCAGGGCTTCGACGTAGCCGTTGACCTTCTTCCGGGCTCCTTCATCGACAACGTAGCTCAATCGGCCATCGAACATAGCGTGAATCTTCTCAACACGATGCATGTGACGCCGGGCCTGATAGCTCTGGCAAGAGCGGCCGAAGAGAAGGGCGTCACCCTGCTGCCAGAGCTGGGGATGGACCCCGGCATCGACCAGGTCATGCTCGGCCAGGCCATCAGGTCGCTGGACCGAGTCAGAGGCCTCAGATCCTATGGCAGCGGCATCCCCACGCTCGAGGCTGCTGACAATCCGATCAAGTACAAGGTCAGCTGGACGTTCGACGGTGTTCTGGAGCTCTACCGGCGACCGGCTCGTATCATTCGCGACGGAGAGACCGTCGAAATCCCCGGCACCGAAATTTTGCGCCAAGACAACATCCACATGGTCGAAATCGGCGAGTTGGGAACGCTGGAGGCATATGCCAACGGTGACTTCCTCCCTACGATCGAGAGCCTCGGCATAGAGAGGTCCGACCTCGTGCACGCCGGCCAGTACACCCTCCGATGGCCCGGACACTGTGACTTTTGGACAAAGATCGTCGACCTTCACCTGCTGGACAAAGAGCCCGTGATCGTCGATGGCCAGTCGGTCGACCGCAAGCGCTTCCTGGTCGCCGCTCTGGAGCCACATCTGCAATACGCTGAAGACGAGCAGGACCTGGCTATCCTCAGAGTGGATGCCTGGGGGACGAAGAACGGGGAGGCGACCCGAATCGTTCTGCAGCTGATCGACCGGCGCGACCTCGATACTGGCCTGACCGCCATGAGCCGGCTGGTCGGGTTTGCCGCCAGCATCGGCGCGCAGATGATCGGCCGTGGCGACATCAGCAGGCCCGGACTGCTGTCACCGGGACGGGATCTTTCCTACCAGGCCTTTGTTGAAGAGCTGGAGAGGCGCGGAGTGACCATCACCACCCGTGTCTCGAAACTGCCGTAGGCCAGACCCACACCTACGGGAGGCCCGACCTTTCCCCTACCACTCCAGGGCACCCTCCATGAAGCTCTTGATATCAGCCTTGAGCTTGTCGTGATCGGCGCGTCGGATGTACATCATATGACCCGCTTCGTAGTAGGTGATCTCGATGTTGTCCCGCAGGTCCTCCGGGAGCGCCAGGTGCGCCACCGTGAATTCGGTGTCGAAGTACGGCGTGGCGAAGTCGTAGTAGCCGCACGTGAATAGGATCTTCATCGAAGGGTTCTTCACCATCGCTCGGCGAAGGTTTTCAGACACGTCCGCATAGCGGTTGCCGCGCCCCCAACTCCATGGCCTCACCCTGGGGCTCGAGGACTCGTAGACCATGTCCGTCTCGTAGCCCAATTCCTGACGCAGATAATCGTTCAGCAGAGCTACGTACCCGATGTCCACAGCCGTCGAGCTGGCATCGTATTCAGGAGACTCGCCACCCGAGTCTCGGTCAGTACCCGTGAAGCGACTGTCCAGCCGGCCAACGGTCTTGCCCTCCTGGCGTAGTAGCTCCTTGCGGAACCGGCCCAAGCCTACGCGCAGATTGTTGCGCTCGACGAAATCGACTGATAGCCCCGTGTAGCGCGCAACCCTCTCAGCAATGTGCCTGCGTCGTTCGTCCGGAAGGTCATCACCCTGCAAGAGCGCGAGGGCAAAATCTCCGAGCGCGAACTCTTCCACCTCCTCCAGAGTCTGCTCGAGGTTTCCGGACAGCTCTGCCGGCAGCTTGTGGTGGTACCACGCAGTCGCCGCATAGGTGGGGAGGTGGATGATGTGCGGGATGTCGTTGCCTGGCGCGAAGAGCTGGTTCTGCCAGTTGAGAATCGAGGAGATGAACACGATTCCGTTGGGATAGATTCCATACCGATCGGAGAGAAAGTCCGCCAGCCCCGCGGCGCGTGTCGTCCCGTAGCTCTCGCCGGCGATGAACATCGGCGACCGCAGCCGACCGTTGCGCACCATCCAGAGGCGAATGAACTCGCCTACCGACTCGACATCTTCTTCGAGCCCGTGGTAGTCGGTGCCCTCACCGCCCGGCAACACCCGGCTATATCCCGTTCCAACGGGGTCGATGAACACCAGATCGGTGAGATCGAGAATCGAGTCATCGTTGTCGACCAATCGACCCGGTGGAGGAAGCGGCATCCCATCGTCATCCATCAGGACCCGCTTCGGGCCGAAGGCGCCGAACTGTACCCACACCGCGGCGGATCCCGGCCCTCCATTGAAGCTGAACGTCACGGGACGTGCGGACGGATCTTCGATTCCCTCCTGCACATACGACGTAAAGAAGACCGAGGCTTGTGGCGTGCCGTCCTCAGCACGGAACAGGTAGTTGCCGGCGGTGGCCAGGTAGGCAATTTCCTGTCCACCCAGGGTCATCGTGTGACGTGTGGTCGATGATCTCTCTTCGGTGGGCAAGAGACTTTCCGTTGCTTCTTGCCCTGCAGCCTGGGGCGCGGCGCTGGATGGAAGAACCAGAACAGCCAAAACGGCGGCGCAAATCACATAGCGACGCTCTGCGCCTCTCTTGATCTTCTTCATCTCGATCTTCCTCCTCGGCACCGCGATGGCGGCGCCAGACATGCGGGTCCACTCGCCCGTCAGCGCAGCATAACCGCAGCGGTCGAGTTGTGTCAGCCGCATTTCAATGACGACATCGAACTCGATAATGGTGTACTCTCTGGTGACTAAAATCGGCACGACTCCCCCGAGGCCCAGGCATCCAGAAAGCCGCGGCTCTTCCGGAGCATCGCCGCACGATCCCCGCTTTCCCGAATGGCCATGAGCCTCGACAACTATCGCCTCAAGCTGAAGGGCAAAGAGCTCGTGCCTGTGGTGGTCGGTGGGATGGGAGTCAACATCTCCACCGCCGAGCTGGCTCTCGAAGCTGCGCGCCTCGGCGGCGTCGGCCACATCTCGGACGCTGGCACCGAGGCCCTCGCTGACCTTCGCTACGGCACCAAGTTCGGCCGAAAGAAGTTCGAACGCTACCGCGGCTATATCGACAATCCCGACAAGTCAGACGTTCACTTCGACCTCGAAACCCTGGCCGAAGCACAGAAGCTGCACGTGGACGACACGATGGGACGCAAGCGGGGCGACGGGATGATTTTCCTGAATTGCATGGAAAAGCTCCTCATGAACAACCCACGCGAAACGCTGCGAACGCGATTGTCGGCGGCCATGGACGCGGGAATCGATGGCATTACCTTGAGCGCGGGGCTACACCTGAAGTCTCTCCAGGTCGTGCAGGATCATCCGCGTTTTCGCGACGTAATGTTCGGGATCATCGTCTCCTCGGCGCGTGCGCTGAAGCTTTTCATGCGCAGCGCCGCCCGGGTGGAGCGCTGGCCTGACTACATCGTGGTCGAGGGCCCCCTGGCGGGAGGACACCTCGCCTTCGGACCGGATGACTGGTTCGAGTATGACCTCGGAATCATCACGGCCGAGGTACTCGAGTATCTGCGCGGCGAGGACCTCGATATTCCCGTGATTCCTGCAGGAGGGGTCTTCACGGGGGCCGATGCCGTCCACTTTGTCGAGAACGGCGCCGCCGCAGTCCAGGTGGCCACACGCTTCACGATCACGCAGGAATCAGGCCTGCCGTCGGCGGCCAAGCAAGCGTACCTGAAGGCTCGTGAGGAAGATATCTACGTCAGCACGATGTCGCCGACCGGATACCCGATGCGACTTCTGAAGCAGTCCCCTGCCCTGCAGGCGAGCAGCAAGCCCAACTGCGAGTCACTCGGCTACGTGCTCGACGCCAAGGGTCAATGCTCCTACCTCGACCGGTACTACGAGGAGCTCGCCGCCAACAAGAACAAGTTCCCCGTGGTGGAGGACAAGTTCTGCCTCTGCACCCAGATGCGTGCCTATCGTGTGTGGACGTGCGGACAGAACACCTACCGCCTGAAGGACGTCACGGAGAAGCTGCCCGACGGTAGCTATCGGTTGCCAACCGTCGAAGAAGTCTTCAACGACTACCAACACGGCTAGCTTCGGTTCGCGTGTCGGCGCCAGGCATTTGGCACATCGTGCGGTAAGATTCCGCCATGAAGCCCGAGCCACACTCACGGGAGTCGATCTCCGCCATCTCGAACCTGGGCTTCACCTGGCGCTACCTTGCGGCCACTCTCATTCTCATCACCACCGCGACGCTCGCTCTTTCCGCCATGGGCAGGATTTGGTGGTGCAAGTGTGGCGGTAGCTTCATTTGGTCCAGCGACATTGTGAGCACGCACAACTCCCAGCACCTCCTCGATCCCTATTCCTTCACCCATGTGCTTCATGGCATCGCCCTGTACAGCATCGTCTGGCTCCTTCTCGGATCGAAAACAACGCCTGCCACCCGCGCCCTGATCGTTGTCGCCATCGAGTCCGCCTGGGAGGTCTTCGAGAACACCAGCTTCGTCATCGAGCGTTACCGCGAGACCACCATCTCTCTGGACTACTACGGCGACAGCATCCTCAATTCGCTGTCGGATATCGGGGCATGTATCGGCGGCTTGGTCGTTGCGATGACGGCGCCCGTTTGGGCGTCAGCAGCGCTTTTTGTCGTAGTGGAGGTGGCACTGCTGCTCTGGGTCCGTGACAGCCTCGTCCTCAACATTGTCATGCTGGTTTTTCCCCTTGACGCGATCAAGG
>CALAKE010000022.1 GCA_937922775.1 uncultured bacterium
TGGAAGCCAAACTTGAAGTCGTGGCGACCGGCGGCCTCCGGAACAAACCATGAGATCGACCCATTCAAGTCGAGAGTCGTGTTGTCCACGATTCTCGAGCCCTCACCGAGATTGCGCGAGCGCTGGCCGGTAGCCAGGTCCACAACAGAAACATGGTTCTCCGCTCCCGGCTGTACGGCTTGATCGAATCCCTGGATCGAGTAGCTGAGGCCCGCTTCAGCCAACAAGTTCTCGTTCAGAACGCCCGACCAGCGGCCACCGTAGAGCCCTCCATCGACGGGGCGATGCGACGCGGCGTACTCATCCAGCGCCAAGCTAGGGGCAAAACCGAAAAAGAAGTGGCTAACTTCCTGATCCCACCCCGTCGCGTTGAACGTGACGCGGTGATCGTCGTTCGCCTGGTAGGTGAGCTTCCCCGACAATCCCGTGATCGAGTTGTCGATTTCCTTCTCGAATCCCCAGACACGGTTAGTGCTGGTGTCTTGCCGGGCGGAAGCGAACCACCAGAGCTTGTCGCGGATGATACGGCCGCCCAAGCTCGCCGTAACCTCGTAGCCCTTGACGATCTCATTCGTCGAGGCGACATCGAACTCCTCGCGAAGATCCTCGGCGTTGGATGATTGGAGAGCCTTGTCGGTGAAAAAGCCGCCCAGGTTGCCATGCAGGTCGTTGCTGCCCGAGCTCGTGATCATGTTGAAGAGGCCACCTTGGTAGGGGATCTCGGCGGGCTTCGCCGACTTCACCACCTGAACCTCCTCGATGATGTCGTACGGCATCATCATCTGCTGATTCCACTGGGTCGCCGGGTCAGAAACATTGCCGCCATCGAGAACGTAGTCGTTGGCGCGCTCACCAGCCCCGAGCACGTTCTGTAGAGCGATGATGCCCGGCTGGTCAACGTTGCCGTAGCTATTGTTGGTCTCCACGCCGGGGATGGTCTCGAAAAGCCGGTTGACCGTTCTCTCGACGGGGATGTTCTGGGCCAGATCTTCGGTGAACGTGAAGGCCAGCTTCGCGGCGCGGGCGTCGATGATGGGCGCCTCGGCGGTCACCGTCACGGTCTCCGTAACGTTGGAGAACTCGAGCACGGCATTCTGCTCAGTGGTCTGGCTGACGCGGACAATTACGCCGGACTGTGTGACGCTAGTGAAACCCTGCAGGCTGAACGTGATCTCGTACGTGCCGGATAGCAGGAAAGGCAGACGATAACGGCCCGTTCTGTCGGTGTAAACCGTTACGTCTCGCTGGATCATGGTCGGGCTGTTGGCGACAACCATCACACCCGGCAGAGCGCTGCCGTCGGGACCGCTGACGACGCCGTCGACGGTTCCCGTGGTGGCCTGCGCCCTGACCTCCGCAGAGGCGGCCAGGAAACCCAGGCAAAGGACGAGAATAGACACTGCGGTGCGGTACATAGATGCCCTCCCAGGCAAACGGGGTGTTTTCCAGATACAGCGGTACTACAAGATCTGTTCTCTGCGGTGCAGATATTGTACGCGATTACACCCGCCCGGTCACGTCCGCGGCGGGTGGAATCACTACCAGATGAATCTCACACCCACGCGAGCGGTTCGTGGCGACTGAATCGCTCGGGGCATTCCGTAATCGACTCCGGTGAGCCGACCGTAATCTCTGACCGGTGCCGCATTGAAGAGATTGAAGACGTCGAGCACCAACCCGATCCGCGAGCCTGAGATGCCGCCGATGTCGAAGCTCTGCTCGAGGCGAAAGTCGAAGATGTGCGCGGTGTCGGACTTGCTGCTTCCGCGAGGTTCCGCGAAGACGGTGATCGGTCCCTGGGGCAGCGGAATGAGCTCTTCCCCTGGGGGATCCGCATAGCCCACTACTGCCAACTCCCGTGTGTAGGGACTACCCGACGCGAGGCGATAGAGCCCGCTCGTGACGAGGCCGAAGTCGAAGGTATACGCACCCTGAAGCTTGATCTGGATCGGGATGTTGTTGGGGTCTAGCCCCTTTGCGTTGATCAGATTGTTGGGAGAGTCGAAGATACCAGCGGTCTCATTAGCGGTCGTCGGCTTGATGACCTCCAAATCAGAAATAACCAAGGATGCAACTGCCTGCCAATTGTTCGAATATCGCTTCGACGCCGTCAGCTCGAAACCCTTATAGGTGCGGTCGCTCTCCTCTGGATTGGTCATCAGAGACTGTGACTGTCCGATGGTTGCCGGGTCCTGAGCGTAGACGGTGAGCATCGCGTCATCGCCTGTGCCGGGAACGCCGTCCGGCCCCGGATCCAACGTCTCGACAGGAGAGTAGGAGCTAAAGGGCACACCCACATCGATCGTGTTCCACAGGTCATTGTCTCTGCGGTAGATGAAGTTGGCGCTGACCTGCCAGTCCTGTGTCGCCTCGTGGCTCATGCCGAAAACGAGCTCATCTGAGTAGGCGGGCCGCATGTCCGGATCCGTCGGATTGATCTGTCCGCCGAACGAGAACATTAGCGGGCCATCCTCGCCGACCTGGAAGGCACCGTCGTGGTTCCTGTCGAACCACAGAGTGGTGTAGTTGTACGGGAACGCAGGGTTCGACACGAACAGGTCGAATGCCGTGATGTTGTGGTGGTATCGCGAAGCGCCGAAACGCATCACTGTGCGCCCCGCGCGGTCGAGCGCGAACGTCATGGCGAACCTCGGATCAACGGCATTCCAGTTGACGAGCTCGGTCGCCGGGAGAGTCTTTGCATTCAGTGCGGGGAACCGATCGGCGATGGGTGTGCCGGCCCAAGTTCCCCCGCCCGATTGCGTCTCGGGTGTCTGGACGATCTTAAGCATGAATCGAAAACCGATATTCAACGTTAGCCGGTCGGTGACCGACCAGGAGTCCTGCACGTAAAACGAGGTCGTGTCGTTGTCGAACATGCCGATCGTCGGCGTGGTCAGGAAACGGACGGCGAAGTTCCTGCCAAGGAGAGTATGGAGCCTGTGGTCTTCGATCTCCGTAAACGCCACGCTGAAATCGGTCGGTGCGTACTCGCCACCGGCCTTGATCTCATGGCGGCCAGCCGCCTCGGGGACAAACCATGACAGCGAGCCCTTCAGGCTGAGAACCTCGGTGTCTTGATTGCGAGAGCCTTCGCCGAGGTTCCGCCAGCGCTGGCCGGTGGCCAGATCGACGATGGGTACCTCGGTCGCCCCGGGCTGGAACTCCTGCCAGTAGCTGCCGTCCGCGTAGCTCATGCTGGCTTCGGCCAGGAGATTCTGCGTCAGGACTCCCGACCAGTGTCCGCCGATCGACCAGCCGTGCATGGGTCGGTCGGCCGCGGCGTTCGCATCCATGGCCAAGGTGGGCGAAAAGCCGAAGAAGAAATGGCTGACGTGTTGCCTCCACGAGGTAGCGGTGGCGGTGATTCGGTGATCCTGAACCGGCTGGTAGGTCAGCTTTCCCGACAGGCCGCTCACGGTGTTGTCGACGTCGGTCGAGAAGCCGTAGACCTTCGAGGTTCCGTCGTTCCGCCGCGCCGAAGCGAACCACCACAGCTTGTCGCGAATGATCCGGCCACCCATGCTCGCGGTCAGCTCGTATTGGCTGACCACCTTGTTGCTCGTTTGAAGGCCTTCATCCTCCTGGATGTCGTCGGTATTCGAGGACTGGAGCGAGTCGTTGACGAAATAGCCGCCGACCTGCCCGTGCAGCTCATTACCCCCCGATTTCGTGATGATGTTGAACAGGCCGCCCTGGTAGGGAATCTCCGCTGGCTTGGCCGACTTCACCACCTGCAGCTCCTCGAAGACATCGAACGGCATGAGCATCTGCATGTTCCACTGACCCGCCGGATCGGTAACGTTGGCCCCATCGAGGCGGAAGTCGTTGGCCCGTTCTCCAGTGCCGAGGACGTTCTGCACGTCGACCAGGCCCGGCTGATCCACGTTTCCGTAGTTGTTCATGCTCACGACGCCCGGAACCGTGTAGAAGATGTCGTTGACGGTTCGCGGAACCGGGATGTTGTCGACCACGTCTGCCGTGTAGGTAAAGGCCAACCGGGCGGCGCGCGCATCGATGACAGGCGCCTCCGCGTACACCACCATCGTCTCCTCCACGGGAGCGATATCGAGGCTGACGGACATCTCCGTGGTCTGCCCGGCGCGCACGACCAGGTCACCCCTGCTGACCGGGCGGAATCCTCCCATCCTGAAGGTGATCTCGTAGTTGCCGGGAGGCAACAACGACATGCGGTAGTAGCCGGTCTCGTCGGAGACAACCGTGAGATCCACCTGGATCAGAGACGGGCTGTTGGCGACGACGGTCGTGCCGGGCAGCGCACGACCATCAGCATCGCGAACGATTCCGTCGATCGTTCCGGTGGTGGTTTGTGCTTCGACGGCTGGCGCTGCAGCGAAGAGAAGACAGGCAAGGGCAAACGCAGAGAACGCGGTGCGGGACATGTGACCCCCCAAGGGCAAATGGGCGCCCCGGATCAAGTGATATTCGGTCTCTGCGGTCCGATTATTTTAGACGATGCCTCTCGGTCTGTCATGTAGCAGGAGGCCGTGCGGTAAGGTCCCCCAGGTAGAGAATCCAGAGCCTGACTACTGCCCCGAGCCAGTGCCAGCCCGGTCGAGGAAGCGCGTGTCGACCAGCTCGTCGGGAGTCAGGATACGATCGACGAGGCCACGTTGCATGGCCCATTCCTGATACCCCTGGAAGCCCTCGACATGCACCCTTCCATCTGAGTCCACCGGGCCCCAGCACGCGGCGCTGAGCTCCTCTCGAGTCAGCCGCATGGCATCCTCGAGGATGTCGAGGTTGCGCTCGGTCTTACCGAGTTTGAGTTGCTCGACTCCCCGGGAAAGGGCCTTGAGGAACCTCACACCAACCTCAGGCCTCTCGTCGAGCAGGCTGGGGCCGAAGAAGACCATATCCCGCTGGTAGTCGGGCACGATTTCCTGTGTGCCCTTCCATAGCACTCCCTGCCCGGACTCCAGCATCTGCACGATGCGTGGATCGGAAACTCCGGTCGCGTCGTAGGCCCCACTGAGGAAGGAATCGACGGTAGCTGATGTGGGTACGTTGATGATGTCGAGGTCTTCAAGGGTAAGGCCGGCGGGCCGCAGCGCCAGGTCGAACCAGTAAGCGGCTGGTAGGGCCATATCGAGCTCGACCCGGCGGCCGGCAAACATCTCCGGGCCCGTTGTCTCATTGCCTTCCATGAGATCACGCCGAACCACGATGCCGTGGGCTGTGCAGCCATCCGCTGCCAGGTGGCCCACGCCAGCAACCCCGCGGATCCGCGCACCACCGGCAATCGCGTTGAGCATGGCAATAGTCAGCTGCCCTGCACCGACGTCGACCTGCCCCTGGGCGAGC
>CALAKE010000023.1 GCA_937922775.1 uncultured bacterium
ACGATGTTGACCCGCTGCTCCTCGACCCCGAGAGCCGAGATCTTCATGAATCCGGCGGGCTCGATGCGCCGGACCCTGCCCCGCAGAACTTTATCCCCTCCCCACTGGTCGATCAGGACCGGCAAGCCGGGGCGCATCTTCACTGCATCTGTGGAGAGAAAATCGGCCACCACCTCGAGGTCGGAAGGATCGGCCACCTCGAGCAGAGGCTCACCCATGGGCACGACCGCCTCGCTTTGGCGCAGCCTTCGCAGTACGACTCCGTCGACCGGCGAGCGCAGGTGGATGGAAGGAGAAGCCCGCTGAACCGTTCCCCCACCCTGACGGCTGCCGGAGTTGTCATTATCGGTCGGCTCGAGCAACCGTGCCCTCGCGGCATCGAGTTGATGCTCGGCGGCGCGCTCGACGGATACCGCCGCCACCAACGCTTCCCGGCTGGCCTGCGCCTCGGCCTCGGCCGCCTCGAGCATCCTGTCGGCAATAATCCGCCGCTCTGCCAGGCTGCTCAAACGCCTCACCTCCGCCTCGGCGAAATCGGTCTCGGCCTGCACACGAGCCCGCTGCGCCCGGGCCGTCTCCACCGCCGCCTCGGCAGCGCTGACGTTGGCTTCCGCCTCGGCGCGTGTCCGCGAATCCAGGAGCGCCGGATCGCCGGGCTGAAATACGGCCAGGACCGTCTCATTGGCTACGACAGGGTCCCCCGGCTCCAGCACGATCCGCTGCACACGGCCCGCCACCGGTGCCGAGATGACAAATCGATCCCGGACGCGGCTCTTCCCCTCATGATCGAGGGTAACCATCATGGGACCGTGGGCGACGGTGTCGAGGTCCACCGCAACGGGCCGCGGCGCCATCGCCAAAATCAGCCCCGCGACGACGGCAATCCCTACAACCGCCCAGATAATCGTTCTTCGCGTTGCCACGCTCATCGCGTCACTCTCTCGTTTTCAGCACTTCAATGAGATCCAGTCGATCCAGCCTCCGGCGCACGACCAGGCCGGAGATCAAGGTGGCCACTACGATCGATACCACCGCAAAAGTGTAGGTCCTCGGCAGGATCACCAGAGGCATGCGCCAGACTTCGGTGTTCATGCTCTCCACCATGCTCCATGCAAGCCCGTATCCGAAGAGCATGCCCACAGGAATCGCCAACACCGTCACAACCGCCAGCTCGCCTAGCAAGATGTAGGAGATTTCGGCGCGGGTGAAGCCGAGCACCCGCAAGGAAGCCAGCTCCCTGCTGCGCTCGGAAAGGGATATGCGGGCGCCGTTGTAGACGACACCGAAGGCGATGACGGCTGCAAAGATCGTGCTGATCCCGCGGATCATTCCGAACATCTCCGCCAACGTATCTTCAAAGCTCTCGAGAGCAGCCCGCCTCAACATGACCCCGGCCACCTTCGGTGTTTGCTTGAGGTCGGCGTACAGACTCTCTTCCATCGTCTCGTCAATGCGCAGGTATACGCCCGACAGGCTGCCGCCCTCTCGAAGCAAACGGTGGAGCACGTCCATGTCCATGTACGCGTTGACGCCCATCAGGTCGTCTACAAGTTGCACCACCTCAGCCTCGCGAACGGGACGGTTGCCCTCCAGCACCTCGACCGTCATCACGTCGCCCACCGACACTCCGAGGATCTCCGCCAGCTTCCGCGAGATCGCCAGGCCTTCGGCCGGAACCGGCACATCGGAGCCCGACGTGTCCAGCAGCCGGTTGAGGCGCGGCTCCTGGACCAGGCCAACAATTGCCAGATAACGCGACCGCGGACCGAACCGCAGGCGAACCGGCACCGCACGAAACGGCTCCAGATCCAGGACTCCCGGCTTGCCCTGCAACTCGAAGTAGGCACCGGCCGACGCTGGCTCGACGAAGTTCACCATGACGTCGTAGCGATTGCGCTGGAAGAATTCGAGGTTGACCATCTCGTCCATCGAATCCATGGAGAACGTGCCGAAGATCAGTAGCCCGCATCCGGATGCAATGCCGACGATCGACAGCAATGCGCGGGCAGGGTTCCGCTGCAAGTTGCGGAGGATGATTCTCGTAGGCTGGGTGAGGATCCGTCTCAGTCCCAGTCTCTCGACCAGGCTCACCGAATAGGCGGTCGGAGGCTCGGGCCGCATGGCCTCCGCCGGTGGTAGCTTGACCACCCGCCGCACGGCAACCAGCGTGCCGAGCAAGGCTGCGCCGATGCTGATCAGGGAAGCCTGAACAGCGGTCGGGAGGGAAAGCTGGTAGAGCAAGATCGGGAAATCGAAAAAATCAGTGTACATTTCGGTCATTCCCCGGCCCAACCACGCGCCAATCCCGATGCCCAGGGCAGTTCCGAAGAATGTGATCAACATCGCCCACTTCACGAAATGCCCCGCGACTGCCGCGTTCGAGTAGCCGACAGCCTTGAGCACGGCGATCTCCTCCCGCTGCACCGAGACCATTCGCGAAAGCACAACATTGAGTAGAAACGCCGCCACCATCAGGAAGATGATGGGGATCGACTCGCCCATCGTCTCGAGCCCCGCCATCTCGTTGTTGATGTAGAAATGGGACGGCTGCAGGCTGCGAGGAATCGCGCCCATTCCACCAAATGGAGCGAGCAAATCGTCGAGCCTGTCGATGACCTCCTCTTCCGGCGCGCCTCTCATGAGGGTAAGAACGACGTCGTTAAAGCCGCCTTCCATGTCGAAGGCGGCCGCCAGGGCACGCTGGTTCATCCACATCACGCCAAAGCGCTTGTCGTCCGGCAGGATCTCACCAGGACGCACGCTATAGATGTACTCGGGCGTCAGCGCCAGGCCAACGATCTCCAGCTCGCGGCGCCGCCCGTTGATCACAGCGGCAATCGTGTCGCCCGTGCCGAGCTCGTGGGCATAGGCGAAGTTCTCGGCCACGATGACTTCGTCAGGCTTGCCCGGCTCGATCCACCGCCCCTGGCGCATGAACAGGTCATTGAGGATCGGGCGCTGCACCTCGGGGATTCCGATCAACCGGCCAACGGCCGGCTCTGAGAAACCCTCGATATCGATGGTGACGTCCGCGACGACCCTGGTCTCGGCGTGCGCTACGCCGGGAATCTCGCTGATCTGGGCCTCCAACCGGATCGGCGCTCTGCGCGCAGAGGCGAAAACATCGGCGAAGCGGTAGCGATCGTAGTAGGTCTGCTGGGTAACAGACAGCGAGTCGAAGGTGGAAAGCATCAGCACGTAGAGCGCCACGCCCGCACCGATCACGAGAGCGATGGCAATTGCCTGCCCCTTGATCTTCCACAGCTCGCGAACGAGCTTGCGGTCGAGCGGCGAGAGCTTCATCGCGCTGCCTCTGTCGCTGCCCCTACCACCGGATTTCCCTTGCGCCGATCCGGGTATCGTTGTGCTGGTCGCCAATGATCTGCCCGTCGGCCAGCGTCAGAACCCGGTCGGCCATGCCGGCGATAGCGGCGTTGTGGGTGATTACCGCCAGTGTCGTGTCGAGCTCTTCGTTGACGTGCTCGAGGGCCTCGAGCACGACCACGCCGGATGTGATGTCGAGAGCGCCCGTCGGCTCGTCG
>CALAKE010000024.1 GCA_937922775.1 uncultured bacterium
CGCCCTCGAAGCCGGCCCACGAAAAGCGATCGTTCTTGGTAAGCATCGACCCCAGCCAATGCTCGCCTGTGCGCTTCACCTTCCAGCGCAACTCACGCTGCGTGAAGACCGTGGCTCCTTCGAAGTGCACCTGCTCGATCGCCACCTGGTCGCCCTCGATGACGTTGAAGACGACATCCTTGCCGCCGCCCAGTGGCGAGTCCTCGATCGCCATGCTCACCTGCACGTACTGGAAGCCCTCCTCGCCCTGCAACATCGTCGTCAGGACTTCCTCGGCCCTGCGCATGGTCTGCATGTCGAGGGGCACATCGACCTCGATGGGCATCTCCATGAGCTCCATGCGCTCAATCAGGTCATCGGGAGAGACGCTTTCGCTGCCCTCGATGCGGATCGCGCGGAGTTGCGGCCTTTCCCGCACGGTAATCTCGAGGATCACGCCCGTGGCGCCCCGGCGCCAACGCATGACGATGTCGTCGAAGAAGTTGCTGTTCAGCAGCGACCGGTAGTCTCGACGCGCAGTTTCCCAGTTGAACGGCACCCCAACGCGCGTCTCCAGAAAGAAGCGCACCGTATCGTCCTCGATGCCGACATTGCCGTCGACAAGGATCGCTTCGACGATCTCTCCCTGCGGCGGCTCCGCCTGTTGAATCAGCTCCTGCTGTATCTCCTGCAGCATCACGCCGGCCGCCAGTCCCCAGCCAGAAGGATTGGCAGACGAACCGGGTTCGCCCGAGGCCTGCGCGGCGGATGGGAGGAAGAGTGCCGTCGCGGCGATCAAACAGGCAACGCCCAAGACACGAACGCAGCGGTCTTCTGGGTTACGGCCGATCAGGTGGATTCGATTCATCTCAGTTCCGCGAGGGGGATCGTCGGGGAGATCCGGTATCTAGAAACCTATTTTGCCACTGATGACTCAGCCTTTTCAGGTCGCCGGACCTGAAATTTGAGCTCGGCGTCATCGACGGTGACTTGAACACGGTCACCAGCCTCGATGTCTCCGCGGATCAGATCTTCTGCAAGAGTGTCCTCGATGTGCTTCTGAATAGCCCGCCGCAAGGGTCGAGCACCGTAGCTGCGATCGCCACAAGTACGATCGATCAGCCAGGAAAAGGCCGAATCGTCAAGATCAACCTGAATGTCCTTTTGCAGGAGATTCTCGTTCACCTCGTCGACCATCAGGCGGATGATCTTGACCAAGTGTTCGTCGGAAAGTGCGTGGAAAACGACCGTCTCATCAATACGGTTGAGAAATTCGGGATTGAACGTCTTCTTCACCTCTTCGAGCACCATCCCCTCCATCTCGGCAAAGGACGTTTCCTCGCCCTCGGCGCGGAAGCCGACGCCGGCACGACGTTCGATATGTCGGGCGCCGATGTTGGAGGTCATGATCAGGATGGAGTTCTTGAAGTCCACCCGGTTGCCTAGCGAATCGGTGAGGTGCCCCTCCTCGAATACCTGCAGGAGGATGTTGAAGATCGATGGGTGAGCTTTCTCGACCTCGTCGAGCAACACCACGCTGTAGGGGTGCCGTTTCAATCGGTCCGTGAGCTGCCCACCCTCCTCGTGGCCGACGTAGCCGGGAGGTGAGCCGATGAGCTTCGACACCGAGTGCTTCTCCATGTATTCGGACATGTCGAACCGCAGCAGGGCACCCTCGTCGCCAAACAGGAAGCGCGCCAAGGTGCGTGCAACCTCGGTCTTCCCGACGCCCGTGGGACCGAGGAAGAGGAACGCTCCCATCGGCCGGCGTGGGTCTTTGAGGCCGGCACGCGAGCGTCGAATGGCTCGCGACACAACCGCCACCGCGGCCTCCTGTGCCACGATGCGCTTGTGGAGCTCGTCCTCCATGTTGACCAACTTTGCCATCTCCTCCTCCTGGATGGCCGTGATGGGAATGCTGGTCCACGTGGAGACGACACGCTCGACGTCCTCCTTGTTGACGACCGGTGGCTCGGATTCGGATTCCTCGCTGGCCTGCCGGGATCGCAAACCGTCAAGGCGGTCGCGCTCCTGCTGCTCTTGATCCCTATAGTAGGCGGCCTTCTCGAACTCCTTCTCGCTGATCGCCGTGTCGACCTGCTCGGCGATGAGCTGAAGGCGCTCCTCGATTTCCTGTTCCTGGCGAGGTGCCGCTGCGGCCTCGAGCTTGACCCGCGCTCCCGCTTCGTCCATCACGTCGATGGCCTTGTCGGGCAAGAACCGGTCGGTGATATAGCGGTTGCTCTGATACACCGCCGCGGCCAGGGCCTCGTCGTCGTAAACAACGCCGTGGTAGCTCTCGTAGCGATCGCGTAGGCCGAGGATGATGTGTAGCGTTTCGTCTTCCGTCGGCGGTGAGATCTTCACCCCCTGAAAGCGGCGTGCGAGCGCCCGGTCCTTCTCGATGTGTTTGCGATGCTCCTTGGGCGTCGTCGCACCGATGCACTGCAGCTCACCCCGCGAGAGGGCCGGCTTCAGAATACCGGCCGCGTCGAGTGAGCCTTCCGCGGATCCCGCCCCGACAAGCGTGTGTAGCTCGTCGACGAAAATGAGCACGTCGTCGTTGTCGACAAGCTCCTTCATAATGCTCTTGAGGCGCTCTTCGAACTGCCCGCGGTACTTGGTGCCGGCCACCACCGAGGAGATATCGAGTGCCAAGATGCGCTTGTCAAAGAGGAACTTGGGAACATCGCCAGTAACAATCTTGCGGGCCAATCCCTCGACGATCGCCGTCTTGCCGACGCCCGGCTCACCAATCAGCACAGGGTTGTTCTTGGTTCGACGGCAGAGAATCTGGATCAGCCTCTCGAGCTCCTTCTCACGCCCGATCAACGGATCGAGCTGCTCCTTGGCGGCCAACTCCGTCAGATCACGGGAGAATTCGGACAGAAACGGTGTGTCCTTCTTCTTGTCGCTGAGGTTGCGCTCTTTGAGCAAGTAGAGGAGGTCTTCACGCGCCGTTGTGAGACGCAATCCCTTCTCCAGCAGAATCCGAGACGCCAGCGATTTCTTCTCGCGCAGCAAGCCGAGGAGAACATGCTCAGTACCGATGTACTTGTGGAACATCTTCTCCGCCTCTTCGGCGGCGTATGCCAGAACTCGCTTCGACTCGACGGAAAGGGGAATCTCCACGCTCGTCGAGATCTTCTCGCGCACTTGCGTTCGCGCCTCGATCTCAGCGCGCACATCCTCCGCCTCGACCTTGGCCCGGAGGAGAAGCTGTCCAGTGAGCCCGTTGTTCTCCCGTGTCAGACCGAGCAGGAGGTGCTCGGTCTCGATCGTACGAGAACCCAACTGGCTGGCCTCATAGCGCGCAAAAAAGATCACGCGCCGGGCCCGTTCGGTGTAGCGCTCAAACATGCGTCGCAGGCTCGGACAGCGGGGGGTGGCCGACACAGACGGCCTTCTGTCTGGCGTGCGCCCCCCTTTAGCGCGAGCCACCAGCCACGGCGCCAGGGGACGCCGCAGACTTCGAGTATAGCTGACCGTCTCTCGGGCCTACAAGACAAGCAGAAGGCCCAGCAGGGCTCGGCTGTGCGCCTCCCTACCCTTCAGCGAACCCTCTTTCGGAAGGTTGCAGGGTACCACCAGGCTGCATTTCGAGAACGCGGTCGAATCCCGCCACCAGCGCCGGGTTATGCGTTGCCATCACGATGGCGGCCCCATGCTCGCCCTGAACCTGCGAGAAAAGCTCCATCACGCGCATGCCGGTGGAGATGTCGAGGTTGCCGGTCGGCTCGTCGGCAAGTAGCAGGCTCGGCCCCCGTGACAAAGCTCGCGCAATGGCCACCCGCTGCCGCTCACCACCCGATAGCTGCCCTGGGAAATGGTGCGACCGCTCCCCCAACCCGACCTCATCGAGCAGAGCGGATGCCCGCCGGCGGGCCCCACGGGCATCTCGTCCGATCAGCATAGGCATCATGACGTTTTCAAGCGCCGTGAACTCAGGTAGGAGCTGGAAGAACTGAAACACGAAGCCGACCTCGGCGTTTCGGTAGCCTGCGAGGGAATCCTCCGTCAATTCGGCAACAGACTGCCCGCGAAACGCGATGGTGCCGGAATCCGGTCGATCAAGGCCCCCAAGCAGATGGAGAAGAGTACTCTTGCCCACGCCGCTGGCCCCCAAAACAGCCACTCGCTCCCCAGCATCGATTGACAGCCGTGTGCCGTCGAGAACGCGCAAGATCCTCTCGCCCGAGGGGTAGGTCTTGACCAGCTCGGTGACCTCGACGAGCTTCTCACTCATGACGCAGGGCCTCGACCGGATCCAGGCGGCTCGCGCGCCAGGCCGGATAGATGGTGGCCAAGAATGACACCGCCACAGCCATGAGCGCGACAACCGTGAAATCGGCAGGACGCACGAGGAAAGGAACGTGCGAGAGATAGTAGACCTGCTCGGGGAGGGAGATGAGCTGATACGTATCGAAGACCCACGAGAGTCCGATTCCAAGGGCCAAGCCCGCCACCGTGCCGAGCAACCCTATGATCAGGCCCTGCAGCATGAAGATCCACAGGATCGCTTTTCGGGTCGCCCCCATCGAGAGCAGTATGCCGATGTCGCGGTTCTTCTCCATCACCAGCAGAACCAGAGTCGCCACGATGTTGAGGGCAGCCACGCCGACGATGAGACTGATCGTCACGAACATCGCCAACCTCTCGAGGCGCAGGGCTGAAAAGAACACCCTGTTCATTTCACGCCAGTCCATGACGAAATAGCCATCTCCGAGGCGCTCCCGCACATCCTCCATCACCTCTGGAGTGGCGAAGATGTCCTCGACCTTCATCTCGACCAACGATACCGTCGTGCCCATATCGAAGAGATCTTGCGCCTGCTTCAAGTCGATCAACGCCCAGGTGTTGTCGTACTCGAACATGCCGGCCTCGAAGATCCCCGCCACGCGAAAACTGCGAGTCTTGATGCCGATTCCCATGGGCATCAGCGTCCGTGGCGAAGGCGTGATCAGGCGCACCCCGTCACCTACCCGTACCAGCAGCTTCTGCGCGAGATCACGACCGAGGATTATCCCTGGCCCTTCACTGTCATCAACCAGGCCGTCGATGCTGCCCTCCACGATGGAGTCGAGCAGCTCGGTAGTCGTCAGCTCCAGGTCGGGGTCGATGCCCTTGATATTGGCGAATGCCGGCCCGAGCCCGCTGTCGAGCATGACGGACTGGAGAATCGCGGGTGCCGTGCTCACGGCCCCCGGCACCGTAGATGCGCCATCCAACACCGCCGGCCAGTCCTCGACCGGATTCCCGCCGCTCTGCCAAATCAAGATGTGGGCGTTGGCCCCGAGGATCTTTGTTTGGATGTCTTGCTGGAAACCCGTCAGCAGC
>CALAKE010000025.1 GCA_937922775.1 uncultured bacterium
GAGAACGAGTACGAGTAGCGAGACGAGCTTGAAGAGCATAGCGGCCAACCCTTTTGTTCTTACGATGGGCTTCTTTGCGCCAAACCAATGAGACGGATGGGCCCGGAAAGCGTCTTGATGGCGCCGCCGAGCACCTTGATGGCAACATTGCGTATCCGAGCAGTGTCGCGGGTACGATACACCTTGCCCATGCCGCTGGCACCCAGTGGCTCGATGATCTCGTAGTGGCCGAGAGTGCTCGCGATCACGCGCTGGCCCGGTGACAGGCCCCTTGAAGCCGGGGCACACGACAGGAGACATCCGATGCAGATCGAGGCCTTTCACGACAAATCGACAGGCACCCTGACCTATGTTGTCTACGACGACGTGAGCAAGGACGCGATCGTCATCGATCCCGTGCTGGACTACGAGCCTCAATCCTCATCGACGGCCACGATCTCCGTCGACAAGGTCCTGGCCTTCCTGGAAGGGAAGAAGCTGGATGTCCGGATGATCGCCGAGACCCACGCACACGCCGACCACCTGAGTGGAGCCCAGTGCGTGAAGGAGAGATATCCCAAGGCCCAGTTATCGATCGGCGCGGGGATCGTCGAATCCCAGCAGACTTTCAAGGATGTGTTCGACCTGCCAGAGGGATTCCCCACCGACGGCAGTCAGTTTGACCGCCTGCTACAGGACGGCGAGCAGGTGCAGGTCGGGACGCTGTCATTCGAGGTGATCGCCACGCCGGGGCATACGCCCGGGTGTAGCTCGTACAGGTTCGGCGAGCACGTCTTCACCGGGGATGCGCTGTTCATGCCCGACTACGGCACTGGACGCTGCGACTTCCCCGGCGGAAGTGCGGCGGAGCAGTTCGACTCGGTGACGCAACGGCTCTACACGCTTCCGGACGAAACCTTGACCTACGTCGGGCACGACTACATGCCGGGCGGCCGTGAGCTGAAGTATTACGCGAGCATCGCTGAGCAGAAGAAGGGTAACGTGCACGTGAGAGCCACGACGACAAGGGACGGGTTCGTTAGTCTCAAGCAGGCCTCCGACGAGAAGAAGGCTGCGCCACGGCTGCTGTTCCAGAGCGTCCAGGTCAATATCGACGCCGGTCGTCTTCCCGACCCGGAGAAGAACGAGATCCGCTACCTGAAAATTCCGATCAACATCTTCCCGCCCAAGCACCTGCTCACCGAGGATGACAAGGAGCAGATCAGCGCCGACGAGGTAACGGGATTGTCGGATTCCTGACCGCAGTTACGAGACGCGGTGCCAAGAAGCGCTGGTTTCCCGGGCGACACATGCGAGATTCGAGGGCAGTCCCATGGTGAAGCGAAATCTAGACAGTCTGCGCGAGGGCATCAGGCGGCTCGACCTGGAGATCTTGGAGCGGGTGGCCGAGCGCGTAGACCTTGCGAGGCAGGCCGGAGAGATCAAGCGCCAGCAGAAGCTCTCGACCGTGGACTACGCGCAAGAAAGGACGGTGATGGAGCGTGCGCGCCTTGTCGCCGAAGAGCATGGGCTCGACCCGAGGGTGGCGGAAGATCTCCTCGTGCGAATGATCCAAGCCTCGGTAGTTGCACAGGAAGAAGACAGCCTACGCGCCGCGGATCTGGGAGCGGGCAAGAGCGCCGTGGTCGTCGGCGGTGCTGGCCGCATGGGCCGGTGGCTGTGCCGCTTTCTGGCGGCCCAAGGCTACACCACCGGCGCCCTCGACCCGGCCGCCGCGCCCGAGGAGAACGCCTGGGCCCGCCGGGCGTTCGCGTCTGCGGAGCTCGTCCTCTGCTCGACGCCTCCCGCCACCATTGCCAAGCTCTACACGGATTGGGCCAAGGAGCCGCCGGCTGGGGTGGTGGTCGACGTGGCCAGCATCAAGACGCCCGTCATCGAGCCGATCCGTGCGCTCCAGGAAGCTGGCTGCCGCGTCGCCTCCATCCATCCCATGTTCGGCCCCTCCACCGTTCTCCTGCGCGACGCCGACATCGTGATCTGCGATACGGGCGACGCTGGAGCAGCCTCCACGGTGCAGAAGCTTTTCCAGCCGACCACAGCGAATCTCGTGCACCTGCCGCTCGAGGACCACGATCGCATCATGGCCGACCTCTTGAGCCTCGCGCACGCTGCCGTTATCGCTTTTGCCACCGCCCTTCCACCCACCGACCACCCCGTGCGCAGCACCACGTTTCAGGCCCTTGAATCGGTGGGGGCTGCCCTCGTCCGCGAGAGTCCCGACGTCTATTACGAGATCCAGGCCAAGAACCCCT
Organism: uncultured bacterium; assembly: GCA_937922775.1. Classification (GTDB taxonomy): domain Bacteria; phylum Acidobacteriota; class UBA890; order UBA890; family UBA890; genus CALAKE01. The sequence goes on from CALAKE010000025.1 coordinate 2,253, forward strand.
ATTCCGCGTCAGCCCTCGAGCGGCTGCGCGTGGCCCTCGATCGGATCATCGCCGTGGTCACGGCGTCTGATGTCGATGGATTCCGGAAGCTGTTCGAGGACGGACAAAGGCGCACTCTGGAATCCGACTAGTCGAGCACACTCCAGGATCAACGCACTGATCAGCTCCGGCTGTTCCTCGTGGACTACATGCGTGGCGCCTCGGGCGGTTACCTGCCGACCCTCGAGGCTGGCCCGGGCGAGTGCCCTGTGAAAGACCTCCTTCTGCCGGTAGAACTCCTCGATGGATGCGGGGCTGAGGCCGGAGAGAAACCAGTCAGGACGACTCGGATCGACCGCGGAGACGACGGTGAGCGGGACTTCCAGGGGGTGGATGGATTCCTGGACCTGGCGGAGGGTCTCTCCTTTTGCCTGTACCTCCAGGCCGTATGCATCGTCCCCCTGGGCGAGCCGGCGCCAGGTACGGTCCCAGAGGTCCGCCCAGTGACGACCCTCGGCGCCGGTCAGGTGCATGGTCCCGAAGGCATCGAGGAACGGTTTGTCGCCCGGCTCGATCAGCAACACTCCCCCTACCGATTCAGGAAAGCGCGAGACGAACACTCTCGCGTGGAGACATCCGGCCGAGTGGGCCACAAGGTAGTACGGCCCGGGAAGCCGGAGGGCCGAGAGCAGGGCCATGAGCTCGTCGGCCACGTTGGCCGCGTGCCTGGGCTCCCGGCCCATTTCGCTTCGGCCGTGCCCAGCCCGCTCATAGGTGAGGACGCGGGCATGGTCGGTGAGCCTGGAGACGACCGGGCTCCAGTAATCCATTGGGGCCGTGCCGCCGTTGAGGAAAACGACCAAAGGTCCGCTTGTGCCCCGGAGGCGATATTCCAGGCGGTACCCCCCGACATCCACCATCGAGCTCTGAGCGAGAATGGGGCCGGGTTGACCCATCAGCAGACCAGGGGTGGGCGAGCCCATCAGGGTGAGGGCGGCAAGGCACAGGCCGCGAAGCCTACGCAACGGGGACGGGGCCCGAAGCGTCGTCACGCGTCGCATCTTTGAACCGCTCCTGGTCGTCACTCCTTATCCCTCGGGTGAAGGTCTACGGACGGCCCGGTAGAACTCGAGGACCTCCCGCGAGTCGGCGATTCCTTCAGTAATCACCCAGGTATCGATCTGGTCCCAGTCGATGTTATCGGACTGATGTGTCGCCACGAGCACCGCCTGATCAAGAGATGGCGCGTCCCGCCAGAAAGTGTCGCGATGATCCCAGCCGCCTCCAACGCCCCGGAGACCATGGCAGCCACCTCGGTCATGGTTGTCTTTGAGGTGATACTCGGTGCTCCCATCGCGAATCCGCCCGCTGTTTCTTCTTCCTTGCCTATTGGCGTCCCGCTTCGTTGCAACCCAGCTGCCTTATCTCTTTCCGTAACGCCTGGGCCGCTTCCGCGCCCGATAGTACTTTTGGATGGTCGCGTCTGGCAGACGGTCCAGTGCCGATCGCAAGAACGTGCGGAGGTCGTCTGCGACAGGGTTTCGGGCGAAGTAGTAGAAACGGGCCGGACCTTCCTTGCGACTGACAAGAAGGCCGAGCTCTTCGAACTTGCGAAGCTGATTCTGCACCTGGCTGAGCGACATTCCGAAAGTTCGGGCGATCTCGGCAGCATAGCCCTGACCGTAGTTCTCGAGATACATCAAGACCCGGTATGCGGCTTTGCTCCCGAACAGCCCGATGAGCGGCGCCTCGGAGATCGTCGCTTTGCTCCTAGCTGGCATGACTAGATCGCCTGTCGTTCAAGGGGAATGTTTCTGTGGCCGGTGGCCATGGTCATTCCACCTTGATAGTAGGTATATCTACCTAATATTTAGGTAGATTGACCCAATACTCAGACACTGTCAACCGGAAGCCGCGGCGCGTCCTAGATTTCCGCCAGCGCCATATCGAGAGCATAGGCGATCTTGTCCATGCCCTCGTTGTCGATGGTGATCGGCGGCGCAATCCGTATGTTGGTCGCGTGGGTCTCCTTGGCGTAGACGCCATGGTCGAGCATGCGGTGGCTCAGGTCGTGACCATCGAGGGACCCCTCGATCTCGACACCGATCAACATCCCCTTGCCCCTCACCTCGACCACCTTTTCGGGATGTTTGGCCGCCACCTCGCGAAGCTTGCCTTGCAGATACTCGCCGTTCTGGGCCGCGAGCTTCGTGGTCTGCCTGCGCTGCATCTCGGCGATCGTGAGGAGGCCGACGAAGGCCGCGAGGGGATACCCTCCGAAGGTGCTCCCTTCGCTGTGGGGCTCGAATAGCTCCATCAGGTCCTTGCGCCCGCAAAGACAGCTGATCGGCAGCACGCCCGAGCTCATC
>CALAKE010000026.1 GCA_937922775.1 uncultured bacterium
TCCTGCGAGCTGCGGCCGCCCCCGACGGGCCCGTGGAACTTGAAAGCCTGCCGGTAACGACGCCCAGTCCTCTGGCCACGTTCGAGTTCGTACGCGAGTGCGTTTCAGAACGAGCCAGCTTCGAGACCCTCGATCTGGCGCTGCATAGCGCGGAGCCCGTCTCGAGCCCGAAGGAGGAGCTCGAGGGAATCGTACGAGAGCTTTTTGCCACCATCTCCAAGTTTCGGGTAGGCGTTCGCATCGTTGAGCGCTCGGCTTTGGATCTACCGGTGATGCAGAGCTTCTGGTTCGGGGAAATCCGCAACAAGTTGATCGAGCGCCTCGCCGACTACCTGCGCAACCGTATCGAACGAGGCTGGTTGCGTCCCGTCCCCGATCCCGATGCCAGCGCCCGTCTGATTTTGGAAACGATCGTGTTTTTTGCCCGTCACCGTCACCGCGATCCCTTCCCCACTCCAATGGATGAGGAAACCGCGGAGGAAACAGTAGTCGACAACGTTTTGCACGCCTACGTGCTCAGCCCGGCATAGAGCATGCCGGGTCGAGGGGGCGTGGAAGGAGTTTTTCATCGAGCTGGCTGACCCGCTCGAATCGACACATCCAGCCGCCCTTTATTGGTCTGGGTCGAGCGAGTGAGTGAGTAGCTCACACACCTTCCGTCCGGAGGACGGAAAAGGAGGACAGCATGTTGAACGTCATACTTCTCTCGGGGGTGCTGGCCCTGGCCCCGGTGGGATTGCAGGGTGCCCCGGCAGAGGCGGCGGACCTACTCGGCCTGTGGCTCAACGATAATGGTGAAGTGGCCGTGGAGCTCGAGATGTGTGGAGATCAGCTCTGCGGACGCGTGGCTTGGTTGAGCGAAGAGCTGGATGCCGGCGGCCAGGAGAGGGTCGACGCGAAGAACCGTGCAGCTGAGCTGCGCGACCGCGAGCTGAAAGGCCTCACGGTTCTGACTGAGTTCTCGGCGAGCGACGGCGATGTCGGGGTATGGAAGAAGGGCATGCTCTACGATCTGAACAGCGGCACGACCTTCATTCATTGCACCATGCGCGTCGAGGATGACGGGCGCATGCGGATTCGCGGCTTCGAGGGGCACATGGGCTCTCGTGGCCTGGTTGCCTCGAGGTTCGGGAGTACGACGCACTGGACGCGAGTCACGCTGGCGCAGTTGACGGCTCAGTAGCGGCAAGGCTCTTGCCTCGATAGCGACCAGGCTCCTGCCTCGGTAGGGCCAGGCTCTTACTTCAGTAGGGTCAGGCTCTCGCTTCCGCAGAAGCGGAGGCGCGTCTCCTTGCCCGAACGGGATACCGGCGCGTGCGAGACAGGCGCGCCGCAGCGTCCGTACTCAGACGACCGAGGTAATTGTCTCGTCGACGCCCGCAGCGAACTCGTTGATCAAGTCGGCCAGGGCGGCGCCATCGTCCGGGGGGGCCCATGCGAGCTTCAGGCGATTGGGGTGCAAGCCGAGCAGGCCGCTGAGCTCCTCGACCTGACCGAAGGCCGCCGCTGCTCGTTCGTTACCGCGCTCGTAGTGGCAGAGCTTCTGAGCACAACCCAACACCAGCACGCCGGCTGCTCCCATCTCGAAGGCATTGAAGATCAGGCCGGCCTGCAGCCGGCCGCTGCAATCGAGTCGGATGACACGCACGTTGGCAGGATAGGATCGTTTCTGGGCGCCTGCCAGCTCTGTGGCGGCGTAGCCGCTCCACTCGCAGGCGAAGACCAGAATGCGGGGCTCGCGGTCGCCGTTGAGTGGCACCGCCTGCGGCAGGGAGCCTGGCTTGGGGTCGTGATAGTCGAGTGCCACTCGCATCTGGGCGTCGAGCTGGCTGTCACTCCATCCGCTCAGCGTCGCGGCCTCGACCGGGCATACCGATACGCAGTTGCCACACCCCGTGCACAGAAGCGGGTCGATCGTCGACAAGCTCACACCTTCAGGTCGCTCAACCATGGTGATGGCATGGAACGGGCAGAGCCTGGAGCAGTCGCTGCAGCCGTTGCACCTCTCGGCATCGACCTGTGCCAGGGGGCCGCGCAGGGTCACACTCTCCCGGCGCATGTGCCGTAGCGCTCGCGAGGCGGCACTGAACGCCTGGAACTGGGCCATGTTCGAGTCACACGGCTGGTGCGCCGAGCCGCAGACAAAAAAGCCACGCTCGAGGTAACGCTCCGGTCGCAGCCGCACTCTGAGGTCGGCGAGATAGCCCGCGGCGTCCTGGGGCAGTCGCATCATGCCGGCCAGGTCTCCGGTCTCTTCGTCGGGCATGCCGGTCGCGAGGATGATGGCGCCGAACGGGCCGTCGGTGTTTCCCTTCGGCTGTTCTCCCGTCCCGTTCTGCACGCCGACCAGGTACGACCCGAGCGCGCCCTCGATGTTGCTGACGCGGCTGTTGAGTCGGACGTCCACATCGGAACGCGCCTCGACGGCGGCCCGGAGCTCACTTGCCAGCTCAGGATCTTCCTTGGTTGCCGTGCCTCCGAGGGCCCCACTGCGATCGACCAGGGTCACGGGGATGCCGGCGTACGCCAGCTCGAGCGCCGCTGTCATGCCGGCCACGCCGCCGCCGATCACGAGCGCCGCCGGTGCGATATCCGCCTGGGACGGGATCCGGGGCGTCAGAGCCGTAAGGTGCGCCACCTCCATAGCGATCTGATCTCTGGCGCGAACGTTGGCGCCATCTCGATCCACGCGATGAGGCCACGCACAGCCCTCTCGGACGTTGACCATGCCGCACAGCTCGGGGTCCACACCCTCGATTCGCACGGTTTCTTTGAAGATGCCCCGGTGCGTTCTCGGGCTGCAGCCCGCGACGACGACCCGGTTCAGCTTCTGTTCCCGGATCTTCTCCTGCATGAGCTTGCGCCCATCCGCCGAGCACCAGTAGGGCGCGTGTTCCGCAAAGACTACTTCCTCGCCTTCGACGGCGGACTCGGACAGGGAATCCACATCAAGGAT